>JAZDKH010000061.1:0-4379 GCA_043803325.1 Methanobacteriota archaeon
GATATTGAACTTAGCCTCTGCTATAGAAATTAAAATCTAAAAAAAATAATAAAAACGGGCTTGAAGGGATTCGAACCCATGACCTACAGATTAAGAGTCTGTCGCTCTACCGACTAAGCTACAAACCCCTGTGCTATAACATATTATCCGGCCATCAATAAATATATTTCGAGACCTCCTTTATCCCTTTATAAGGTGAAAATAGTATGGATATGCAGGATTATCGCCTCCATAGCTCCCCTGGAAGCAGAACTCATCTGATCTGTGGATGTGGGAGTGTCGGATATCTCATCCTGGAGGAGCTGAAGAAAGAAGGAAGTCGGCTGCTCTGTATGGATAATAACCCTGAGCGTGTACAAGAACTCAGGGAGCAGAAGATAGAAGCATTTTTACGGAATCTGCTTGATCCAGACATGTTACAGGGCATAACAGACTGTGACATTGCCTTTGTTGTCAGCGATAATCATGAAGCCAACAGCATGGGTATGAAGACTATCAGGGAAAAATTCCCGAGAGCCCATATTGTAGCGCGAGCAATAGATCCAATTAGTGAAAAAGTACTCATTCAGGAAGGGGCTGATCTTGTCCTCTATCCCCAACAGGTAGTGGCGAAAGCGGCAATCGAACATCTTAGAAAGTTTCAGAAACATCATCTTTCAAAAAGACTTTTTGATCTGATAGGATCATGGACTGGTAACTTTGGTATAATTACTCATACAAACCCTGACCCCGATGCTATATCGAGTGCTATGGGCCTGGTTGCGATAGCAAAAAGAGCGAACCCTGACCTCGAGACACATATCATGTATGATGGAATCATCGGTCATCAGGAGAACAGGACTCTCGTAAATCTATTAGATATAAAAATGGAGAAACTCCGCCCGGAAGCGCTTGCCCTCTGTTCTCATCTGGCACTTGTGGATTGTAAGGGACCGGGAGTGAATAACGGTCTGCTCCAGACTACTCCAGTTGATATCATCATCGATCATCATTATGATCTGCCGAATGGATCTGCTATACAAACGGCGTTTGTTGATGTGAGGCAGAGTGCTGGTGCCTGCGCTACAATCCTGACAGAATATCTTATTGAACTTGAAATTGAACCTGACCAGATGGTCGCTACCGCCCTTCTCTATGGAATCCGGGCTGACACAAAACAATTCAGAAGAAACACCACTCCAAGAGATCTGGAATACTCAGCATTTCTTCTCAAATACAGCGATGAGGATCTCCTTGAGAAGATTATGTCCCCACAGTATGCTCATGAGACGATAGATATCATTGGTTCTGCTATAAATAACCGAAAAACCAAAAACGGCTATCTCTTCTCGAATGTTGGGTATGTACGTAATCGTGATGCGCTCCCTCAGGCAGCAGATCTTCTCATTAACCTCGAAGGGGTCAGCACCGCGCTGGTGTTTGGGATAACAGATGAAGCAATAATAATGTCAGGTAGGAATCGGGATCTTCGTCTAAATCTAGGCAATGTGATGAGTGAAGCTTTCTCAGAACTCGGTGATGCCGGTGGGCATGCCACAATGGCAGCTGCAAGTATTCCGCTTCATGTCTTCTCTTCAGTACGAGAGAAGGAGGAACTTTTGGCCTTGGTCATCGACCCAATCTTGCAGAACTTTTACCGTCTTGTTGGTCTTTTGGAGGACGAGACCGGTGAGATATGATGAGTGGGAACCGATCTATCAGGAGATCTGTGAATACTTCTCTTTTGATCCTGCTGAGGATGAGCGGGCAGCACACATTGCAGTTGGTTTATCTCCCTCAGATGCATCCGAAGAACTTCGGAACCTTATAAAAGATAATCCGGTAGCAATATGTGGAAATGCTCCCTGTCTGAAAGATGATCTAAACAAGGTTTCCGGAATTATTATTGCAGCTGATGCTGCAGCAGCGGTACTTGTTTCTGCAGGAATGAATCCTGATATTATTGTCACCGATCTCGATGGTATTGACGATTATGCCATTGATCTGAATTTGAATGGAACAATCCTGGTTGTGCACGCTCATGGTGATAATATCCCCCGCCTCCAGGCTTGGATCCCGCGAATATCCGGGCCACTTATACTCACCACACAAGGAATGCCTTTTTCAAATATCAAAAATTATGGAGGTTTTTCTGATGGAGATCGTGCTGTTTTTATGGCACAAGAATGTAAGGCATCCCAAATTTCGATATTCGGATTTGACTGCGATGATCCCAATGTATCTCCGGTCAAGAAAGGAAAATTGATCTGGGCACGAAAACTTCTGATGATGATCGGATATGATTGCTGACGCATGGATAATCGATGGGTACGTTGATGAACCGGCATGTCTTGGCGTTCCACCCTATATTTCGCCCTATATCAGAACCGTAGCCGGAGTGCTGCTGAGTCATCATTACTCAGTCAGGTACTGCACCATTGATCAGATTCGCACAAATCATACTTTTTTAGTATCAGCAGGAAAAGCAGATATTGTAGTGATGATAGCTGGCGTAACGGTGCCGGGTAAATATCTCGGGGGAACTCCTGCAACCTATACCGACATCAGGCAGGTAGGATCTTCATTACCAGGCCCGGTCACCTTACTAGGAGGCCCAATCCTCTTCGGATCATCCACCGGAGGTGGGACCAGGGCAGTCAGGCAGGAGGAGTATGGGTTTGATCATCTTCTATATGGGTCTCCTGCGAAGGCTTTGGATGAATTTCTTTCTGGAAGACCTACTCATGTCCCTCTTTCGCATTCATATAAGGATGAAGATCGATGGGGAATAGAGGGAGCCAGGATCGTGACCCAGCACCCTCTCTATCCTCAAGTCTTATGTGAACTTGAAACATCCAGGGGGTGTTCCCACGCTGCTACAGGTGGATGTTCATTCTGCACTGAACCATTCTATGGTGAGCCAGTATATCGTTCAATCAAAGGGATTGGAGATGAAGTAGGGGCCCTGTACATGCAAGGGGTCAGACACTTCAGACTTGGAAGACAACCTGATCTTTTGACATTCCAGGCAGGATCTGGTGAATTCCCCAGACCAAAACCAGAGATCCTAAAAGACCTTTTCGAACATATCAGGGAAGCTGCACCCGCCCTCCAGACTTTGCATATTGATAATATTAATCCTGGGACGATAGCGAGATATCCGGAAGCTTCTCGTGAAGCTCTTTCAGAAATAGTTCTGGGACATACTCCTGGCGATGTAGCTGCTTTCGGGATGGAGACTGCAGATCCTGTCGTTGTTGAAGCGAATAATCTGAAAGGAGATCCTGATCAGATGCTTGAAGCTATCAGGATAGTTAATGAAGTGGGTGCAATACGTCAGGATGGGATCCCTCACCTACTCCCAGGGCTTAATTTTATTGCCGGACTGTCTGGGGAGACCTTGGATACGTACCAGAAGAATAGGGATTTTCTCAACCAGGTGATGAATGAAGACCTCCTTGTCAGAAGAGTTAACATCAGACAACTTATGCCGTTCGAAGGGACCCGGGCCTGGAAAGAGAATCAATTGCCAGTTGATGAACATGAGTTTCGTAAGTTCAAGGAACAGGTACGGAAATCCTTTGATCTTCCGATGCTCAGGAAAGTATTCCCGGTTGGGACCGTTCTTCGTCAGGTAATTATAGAAGAGTCAGGGGATATCTCATTTGGAAGGCAATTGGGATCATATCCAATTCTAACAGGCATCCCACTCCAGATCCCGGCACGAAAGATCCTGGATCTGGTTATCGTGGATCACGGTATGAGGTCAGTAACCGCGCTTCCCTGGCCAATACCGATAAATGAACTACCGGCAAAAGTGATAAAATATGTTCCTGGTCTGAACAAAACAAACCAGGTTAGGGTCCTGGCAAAAAGACCGTTTCAGGATCTATCAGCGTTTACGCGCACGGTCGATACCTCTTTTCCTAACGATCTATTCACCTTCATATCTCCCGGAGTTCCATAACGGTGAAGATATCTGACTTGGTTATGATTCCAACCACATTGCCATCATCCTGAATTGGAATTCTTCCGATATCGCGCTGGGTCATGATACGGAGAGCATCTATCACGGGTGCATCAGGAGGCAGGGTAATTACATCCCGGCTCATGGTATCTTTCACCTGCATGGCATCCCGATCGATGGACGATACTCGGGAGAGATCAGTCAGAGTAATGATACCAATGAGATGTCCCCTATCCAGAACCGGAAATCCGAGATGTTTTGTCTGATACATGAGATTAATCACTTCATACAATGCCATTCCCTGAGATACACCGGTAACTGGTTGAGACATGATGTCGCGTGTTTTCACATCTTTGAGCAGGAATTTATATCGTGTCACACTTGACTCCTGCCCTGCACCGATATAGATAAAGAAGGCTATGAGTATCAAGAT
>JAZDKH010000062.1:0-2651 GCA_043803325.1 Methanobacteriota archaeon
ATTATTTTTTTTAGATTTTAATTTCTATAGCAGAGGCTAAGTTCAATATCGCGTTTTCTGAAAAAATATTCTCATGAATTGTTTGAATTAAATTTAAATACATGTTTACTTAAGCAAACATTTATATGATTTTCAATCTAATATAATGGAGCACAGGGGCCTGTAGCTTAGTCGGTAGAGCGACAGACTCTTAATCTGTAGGTCATGGGTTCGAATCCCCTCAGGCCCGTTTATTATTTGTTTTTTAAGTCTTTTTTTTCCATTCATTTCACAGTATTTATCTTGTAGAAAGTTCTCTGAGGTCTGATGTCTGATACGACAGATTATGTGCTGGTCACCTGTCAGCACTGCACTGGAGAAGGCTGCTGTTTTTGTGACAAAAAAGGAAGAGTCGAAGTATCTTTTCCTGAACGAATGTGCCGCCATTGTAATGGTGTTGGCTGCCTGTACTGCGGATACACCGGCTGGTCTGGTCTTCGAGGAAAGTATGACTGATTTCATTTTTTGTTAACAACCTATTAATAATTTCTGAAATATCTATCCTTATATTACAATGTAAGTACCAGGGGGGTAATTTGCAAATATGATCACATTTTTCAAACCTGATCCCGAGCGTATGCGGCTCAAAGGAGATTTGAAAGGGCTAATTAAACTCATTCGATCTTCTCCGGATCCGGCCTTACGGATAGAATCTGCTCTCGCGCTAGGGCGTATGCAGACACCACGTGCAATACCAGAACTGATTCTATCTCTCAAAGATTCTGATCCGCGGGTGGTGGACGCAGCATCGGAAGCACTTGAATATATCGGAAAACCAACAGTGCGCTCTTTAGTAGAAACCTATAATAGCGCTGATGAGACCGTTGCCAGATGGATACACCGGACTTTAATTCGACTCGGCCCAGGGATCTTGAACGACATACTTGCATGCACTCCTTCCTTGAACGAAGCAGGAGAGGAACGTGTCGCGTATACAATTCTATCCTTTGGGAGGGCAGTTCTACCTTATCTGGTTGATAATTTGGGTTCTTCAGACAGGCGTATAGCCCGTCTGGCTGAAGCTATCATCGAGACATCAGGGCGTGATGCACTACCATATCTTATTCAGGCCCTTGAAAACCCAGATGGGGAGATTCAGGCACGATCAGCTGCTCTTCTCATCATTTTTGGTGACCAGATAATTCCAGATCTCCTTGCTTCATGCGCTCATGACCATGAAGAACTCACAGATCTTAAATTTTATATAATTCATGAGATCGGAAGACCTGCTCTTGAACCTCTTTATGAATCCCTAAAAGATTCAAATCCAATCATTTCTTCGATGGCCCTGAAAGTATTCATGGATCTTGGAGATGTTGCGATAATCCCCCTCATCAGAGGAATATATGATGAAAACCAGGATACACGGATAGTTTCTGAAAATGCTCTTATCCGTATCGGGGAACCGGTTGTAGCGTATCTTATCAATGAGATACCAATGCATAAAGAAGGAGATCGGGATGAGATCATCTCTGTACTTATTCGGATCGGAGAACCAGGTATTCCTGAACTTACCCGTGCTCTCTTTAATTCATCCTCTGATATATCAAAAACCATATCAGGCATTCTCCCTCGATTAGGCACCCTCTCGGCCCCTTATCTCCTTGATGCTGTTGAAGAAAAAGGTGAATCTGCTACAATACCGGTGTCAAAGGTATTTCGCGAGATGGGCCGTATCGCATTCCCCCTTCTAGAAGAAGCAATAACCACCAAAGGGAGAATAACCGCTGTTTTTGCAGTC
Organism: Methanobacteriota archaeon; assembly: GCA_043803325.1. Classification (GTDB taxonomy): domain Archaea; phylum Halobacteriota; class Methanomicrobia; order Methanomicrobiales; family Methanospirillaceae; genus Methanospirillum. The sequence continues at coordinate 1,781 of JAZDKH010000062.1, forward strand.
AGGATCCTTCGGGAGATAGATTCGATACGAGCTATAGACCCTTTGATAGATGCGCTTTCCAATCATGATGAGATGGTTAGGGATGCAGCGTTGAAAGAATTACTCCAACTCGGCGATATCGTAACCCCCCATTTCATCCAGGTTCTCTCATCAGGAAATGAGATCTCAGTTAAATTGGCAGACAAAGGGCTTCGACAGATGGGAACATCAGCAACTCCTCATCTTGTAGATGCACTCGCAGACCCTCTCTTTGGAGATCCGATAAGGATTGCATCCATTATCAAAGATACAGGTGACGATGCAATCCCCTATCTTATACCTCTTATAAATCCCGGAAATCCCGGGCAGGAGAAAGCATTACCAATAATTAAAGAAAGAGGGATATCGGCAATTCCCTTTCTCCTCGATGCTCTGGGTTCTGCAGGTCCAGATCTCAACAGGGCAATCAAGGACGAACTAACAATCTTATTTAAGGAGAATCCAGGTATATTCATCGATCAGATGACGGTGAGATCTTCTGGCGCCAGTCAGGATGCTATTCGTGATATCATCAGTGCGTCTCCTGATCAGGTCATTCCTCATCTGATCCGGCTTCTCAATGAAGGAGATCAGGAAAAGACACATTTTGCTGGAGAAATGCTGATCTCCTTCGGAAACATGGCGGTAGATCCTCTTATTACGTGTTTGCGTGATGAAAATGATGAAAAACATAAACTGATAATCACCTCTTTCCTCATGCAGATGGGCCCTGCAGTCGTCCCTGCACTTCTTGAAGCTCTCAAAGATCCAACACTGGCACCCTATATTGTGGCTGCACTCGGATCAATCGGTGAACCAGCAATTCTCCCGTTATTAGATCTTCTCCGTGATA
>JAZDKH010000063.1:0-5069 GCA_043803325.1 Methanobacteriota archaeon
CCGTTCCCGAGGTCAGGGCAGCGGCGATAAATTCAAATGGTTTTAAGGGTGAGGAAAAGATTTCCCTGGTACTGATTAGGCCGAAGATACCCCCAGTAAAACTGTGGACCCCGATTGCCCAGACGATGTCTATGGTACCTATTGTAGCCGCCAGCTTCGCCTTGTTTTCCATTGCCAGCCACAGGTAAACAACCATAAGTAAGAGATAGCCTCCGTACCAGATACTATTGATAGCAAATAAAGAGGTCATGTTATTTTGATAGCCGTACATGAAAAGCCGCCAGAACTTTTCGGGCCTGCCCAAGTCTACCAATACGAATATCATAGCGCCGGCAAATGCTAACAGCCCAATAAAAACGGCTATCCGGCCAATGGGTTCGTATTCCTTCCGTCGCAAGACATAACTGAGTCCGGAAATAACAATGGCACCTGCACTGAGTCCGATAACTCCTTTCTGCCCGTGACGGGATGCAAACTTATCTCCTACCTCGGGAATACGGAGATCACGGGTTCTGACTTTGACAAGTTTGGAGTTATTTTCACCTTCAGTGAGAATGACGGTGTCAACAATTCCATGCTCATTGCTCCGCATGGTGACAGAGGTATCACGTCGTTTTTCTACGGTGATGAGCTCTGATGTTGGCTCCTCTAAGAATCTTGGTGGGGAGGTCTTTCCGATGATAACATCCTTCTCTTTGACCACCGTTTCAGGGTTGATAATTCCATCATCATCAAGGTAGGCATAATAGTCAGTGCCATGTGAACCAACGACATCCTCGTCAGGTACCTGAATCCGATCGATCTGACCACCCGGATACCGACGTTCTTCTCCTTCATATGTCCGGTAAAAGTGAGACCGTCCAAGGCCTCTATCAATGGAGCCCTTGTTAAAAATAAGGGCATCTTCAATATTGTATCCTTCGTACGAAAGGATGGCGACGACATAATTCTGGCCTGCCGCCCGGTCATCTGAACCGATAATTTCAGAGGTCTGAGTGTGGACAAGGGGTTTCTGAACATAGTGAAGTTGATGCCCACGAGTGTCAGGCCTGAGCTTCATATTTGCATTAGCAAATCCAAGAGCCTGCTTGACCATCCCGGCGCCCATCGTAACACGCGGAGATGCGTTGTGTTCAGGGAATGGAACATGTGCTGCCCCTATGCCTAGAATAAGTGAAGCATCAATCTCAAGATGGGTATGCAGAGGTGTCAGATCTTCAGGCCGTATGGCAATGAAGAGATCTTCTTCCTCTTCAGCATCAACGAGTTCGATAACACCCTTGGTGATCAGGTCAAAGAAGACGATCTCTTTGTTCTTGAGTTTCTGCAGATCATCGTCTGATACCATCGGCTTGCCATCCTGAAGAACGATAAGCGGCCTTCGTGCCCGCCCCCGATCGGTGTGGATGATAACATCGCCGTTAAACTCTTTGTGCGAACAGTTGAGCTCAGTCGATATGACACCCTGTCTGCGCATGGCCCGAACCTTCTGAACCAGCCCTTTAGGGTCATCAGTAAGACCAATAAGGGCGCCATCGACGAAGACACGTGATTTAGTCTCTATCACTGAAATTCACCCCGAATCTGTTCAACACCAAGCCCACAATTTGGCCCTTCGGGAGTCTCACTCGGGCAGATTCGCCCCCATTGAGTTGGATGCAGATCACGAGCCTCGAAGTGTGGCTGAGAACGTGAGAGAGGGGAGATGACACGCCTGAGATGCGAAAGAACACTCATGTGATCTATCCGATCCAGGAGTTGGGAAACACCGGTTCTGCCACCAACCCAGTTTCCTGTTGCAAGTGGATGAAGTAAGCGTTCGGTCAGAACATCTGCTCGTACCGCAGTCCCGATGGAGAGATCACGGTGTCTCATGCTTGCCCGCTCAAGTTGATATTTAATATCCCGGGTCAGTCGGTTGAGTGATATACGGAAGAGATCCTCCATAAGATCTCCGGCGAGTTTGAGCCGCTTATTTGCGTAATGATCCTTATCATCAATACGCCTGCGATCGAGAACCAGGTCGAAACATGCCTCTGCCATTCGTCCGAGGAAATGTGCTTTAGCAAGCCGCACGGAACGGACGAGCTTCATCATCTCTTCGTCCTCTTCATGAACGAACCGTGGCATCATGTAATTCAGATGTGGAAGAAGATAGTTGTCAAGAACAAATTCAGCCCGTTTCTTCTGATAGTCGCGCGTCTGGTTTGGTGCAAGTTTCTTCCCGACATACATAACTCCACACTCAACCGAATCACACTCACTCTCCTCCAGATTCTGCATCATGAAGGTGAGAATCTCCTCATCAGTTGAAACAGCCTTCACGACCTCTGCATCGTTGACCATCCCGAGAGCCCGCATCAGGTCCACAAAACGAAGATGACCGGCTACTGAAGGGAAGGTAACCTCAAGCAGATTCTTTCGATTCCGTTCTACGACAACAAGTGCCCGGTACCCACGAAACTGAGAAAACACTTTCGCGACATAGATACGCTCATTATACCTCTCGGTAAACTCGGTCATAATCTTGTTTGATGCAAGATCTTCGAGCGTCATCAATACACGTTCAGTCCCGTTGACAATGAAGTAGCCCCCGGGATCGAGTGGATCCTCTCCATGGGAAATTCGCTCCTCTTCTGTCAGAGGAGAAAGGTTACAGGCCACAGAACCCACCATGATCGGGAGTTGCCCGATCGTAGCAATTACCGGCTCCTGCCGCACTCCTCCCTGTACCAGAGTAAGACCGAGCTGAATCGGCGCAGCATACGTAATATTACGTAGCCGTGCCTCTCCAGGAAAAAGTTCTGACTGAGAACCGTCTGCTTCACGCACAAGCGGGCGTAATATCCTCAGGTCCCCGAGTTCAACCGATACCGGCTCATTCCCTTTCCCACGAGACTCTATATCAGTCTCGATAACCCGCTGCTCTTCAACAACTTTATGAAGGTTATGAGTAAGAAAATAATTATACGAATCCAATTGGTGCCGGGCCACATGGTCCCTGGCAAAATATGCCTGCGAAAGGATGCTCCTATCAATCAAAAGATCAGCCCCAGGCTCACTTCTTGGGTCTCTTTACTACCTGTCGGTAGGACTCTGCACGACCGGCCGTCATACTCTTCCTGACGATCTTAATCACGTCATTAATTCTTGCCCCGATAGCCTGAACGGCCGGATCATCATGGTAAATTTTGGGCAAGTGCTCTTGTCCGATATTATACTTAGAATAGAGCGCTTTGACATCTTCATCGTTAATGATACTATGTTCAGGTACCATTTCATGCTTAAGTACATTCAGCTCGGCGTTCAACGCCATACCCCCTCGACTAGAAAACGCGTTTCGTTAAAAAATCTGTGCACGAAAAAACCACAACTGCAAGTGGAACGGGCTCGAGGGGATTTGAACCCCCGACCACCTGGTTAAAAGCCAGGCGCTCTGCCGAACTGAGCTACGAACCCACTTCTTTACTATCTTGTAGCATCATTATGACGCTATATGAACATATAAGAGTTTCGCCCCTCGGTTCGATTTTTCACAAAACCAGATACTCAGATCAGAAGATCAAGACGGAAGGAACTAGCCTGTTCAAAGTTCATTCTTGCGCGGGTATATGTTATATGTTCTATCAGATAAACAATTTTACTGGAATCACTGTTCATTAGCCACAATACCTGCGGTAAGATCCCGCCGCTATCGAAATATGGCATAACTCAGAGATTCCATCTGATCAGGAGCGAGACTGAGTGAAACATATAGCGCTAATACAGGCTGGGCATCATGGATGATCTGAGCCGATGGATCGAAGAGAATAAAAAACTCTGTCAACCTAGAAAAGAACACGCCATTAGGGCTATCAGACACCTTTCCAGGGCCGAGCGGCAGAATTTATCTTCAGAAGAGATTTCATATATGAAATCTGCAGAAGGCCGCTGGTTTGAGATGATCTCATATGAACTCTTCCTCGATTTGGCAAATCGGACGAGTGCTATCAAGGAAGTGGTTCTGAAAGGGGCTGATGTTCGGGGGAAAAAAGAGATACCTGCATTAGGGCAGGACGGTTTCTTTTATTCACGCAATGGAGACATCACAATCAGGGGAAATGGGCAGGATTTAGCTGAATTTGATCTCCTCCTCATCAAATCAGATGGCTCACTGGTATTTGTTGAAGTGGTTACCTCACCGTCTGATCTCAAAGATTTCATGCAGGAGATCTATTACAAAAAGCAGATGATCCGCTACATGTTTAACCAGAAAGCGGTCACCTTCATCCTCGTCACCTCATTTCCATTGACAAATTATAAAGGGGGAAGAAAAGTGCTGGGATCAGAGGAGCATCTCTCTATCTGTACCCAGGCATGTGAGACTTTCAGGTCACACATCTCGGGAACCTGGAATCAGGATCTGATGAAACCGGTTCTTCCGGCCGGGAAGACCATCCGGGCAACCAGTCTGCGCTTGTCTAATGTTTTCACCTATAAAATATTTCATGATCTTGAGCGCGAGTGGGTCTTTACTCACCTGCCTGAAGGTGATACCCTTGCCGCACTCCCCTCTCCCCACAAGACTGCAACTCTGGTCAAAAAGATTCTCTTTGGCCGTTTGTATCCATCCACTATGAAACGGCTCTGTGAAAAATACCGGTTCACATATAAAGATAAAGAATTAAATCACGAAGAGATTCAGCAGCAGTTCTCTAAAGTGATTCTTGCCGCAGATCTCCCTGATTATACCCCACTGATATATTTCAGACTCAGACAGAAGAAAGAGTATTATAAAATGGTCTTTGACGGGAAAGGGTGTTTCAAATTTGAGCGGAGAACTCCGCCAAAAGTCGGTTTCTTTGTGTGGCTTGAGTCACTGGAGCCTGAACTTGGATCCGGAATAACAATTAAGGTGATCGATACCCTCTCCCATTACTGTTTTACCACCGGACAGAATAGTCCGCCACAATCATAATTTTTAAAAAAAAAACGTTTCTTGAGGAGAATATCCACTAGCCAACTTCCCTGTTTCTTTAAATATAAACAGAACAAATTACCAAGTATGGCACCTATTAAAAAAACTACCC
>JAZDKH010000064.1:0-3672 GCA_043803325.1 Methanobacteriota archaeon
GGTGTTGACAAGATTGCTGCATATGCCTACTATAAACCACTGGACTGGATTATCGTAGCATCAGGCTCATTAAGCGATTTTACCGGGCCAATCGATGCGATCAGAAATACCATTATTTTAGTCATCATCATTGGAGTGATCGGCGGAATGGCGATCACTTACGTATTTGGGAGATCCATCACCCGTAGAATGGATGAACTCGTAAATCTCTCGCGCAGTGTCACCGGTGGGGATCTCTCTGTTGTAGTTCATGAATCAACAAGTCAGGATGAGATCGGTGTCCTGAGCAAGGCATTTTCTGAGGTTATTCAGACGTTTGGAAAATTCAAAGATGAGATCTGTACAATCAATATAGCTACATCAAATGGCTCTCTGAATGTCAGGGGAGACCCTGGAAAATTTCAAGGCGATTACGCATTGATCATCCAGGGTGTCAATGAGACCGTTGACGCGATGGCATTGCCGATCAAGGAAGCGATGCGGCTCTCGACTGAGTATGCAAAAGGAGATTTTACTGCCAGGGTTAACCCCAATTTTCAGTTTTGTGGAGAATTTATTGTATTCAGAGATGCTCTCAATACCATAGGGACAGACATCTCCCAGGCAATTGCAGAGATTCAGAAACAGATGGGTAAACTGGTCACTGATGTCGGTCGGGTTGATTTGAACGTTGAGTCGGTAACCGGGGGGATCAAACATGCAAGTAAAAGTATCGAGGATGTGGCAGAGGGAACCGAACAGGTTGCTCATATCGCATCAGCAGTGAACACCCTTGCAGAACGGAGCGGTGAAAGCACAAAGCAGATTATGAATGCAATGCAGGATCTTGCCACCACCGTCTCATCAGTAGCCGGGAAGATGAACGAGGTGACTGCGCTGACAGGCACCGCTGCTGATCATTCAACCCGTGGGAAAGGGGTGGCAGTTAAGGCTGAAGTCGGGATGCAGGGCATCCTCACCTCTTCTTCAGAGATCGAACATATGATCAGCGACATTAGCGCCCAGATGAGCGAGATCGGCAGGATTGTCGACATTATCAGTTCAATTGCGGAACAAACAAACCTGCTTGCACTCAATGCGGCTATTGAGGCAGCCCGTGCAGGTGAGGCAGGACTTGGATTCGCGGTGGTAGCCGGAGAGGTGAAAGAGCTTGCAACTGGTTCCCAGAAGTCTGCAGAAAATATCGCATCAATCATCAGCACTCTTCAGAAGAATACCAGTGCTATCACGAGTGCAGTCAAGACCTCACTCACCATGGTGACGACCGGGAATGAAGCAGTTGTCGAGACACTGGAGATTTTTAATGAGATCGTCGGATCTATTGCGGATATAGATCAAAACATGAACGATGTCGCGGCTGCCAGTGAAGAACAGGCTGCTTCAGTGCAGGAGGTTACTGCTACCGTTCATGAATTCGGTAATATGGTCCAACAAACCGCCAAAGAGTCGATCGGACTTGCAGCGGCTAGTGAGGAGTCCTCTACCGCAGTTGATCAGATCGTCTCAATGATTGCAAATGTGAACTCATCGATGGATGAGATCAGATATGTGGTCACTGATGCACGGGAATCAGCCCGCCTCATTGAAGAAGAGTTAGGGAAGTTCAAAATATAATCTCAAATATAATACCAGATTAACATCTCACCCACTCTCCTTTGAACATCATATACATCACACCTTTATCCTTCATTTTCTTTGATTCACGGTGAAGTAGTCACACCAGCACGTTTGGGTGTATGTTCTTCCATAAACACCCCTGTATCCGGGTCTGCATCATGTACAACGAAGTCTTAAAGAAGAACTGGTTCAATCAAAATTCTGCGTGATGTAACTTATGGAGTAGAGTATACCATATCTCACCAGGATGAATTGAGTGGAGACATGATTTCTGCAGCGCAGAATTAAGAAGACTCAAAGCCTATATTTTTGACATGTTTGCAAAACGGATCGATAATCTCCCCCCATACCTCTTCGCTCGTATAGACGAGATGAAAGCGAAGAAACGTGCCGAAGGGGTGGATGTCATCGATCTCGGGGTTGGAGATCCTGATCTGCCCACCCCGCCCCATATCGTACAGGCACTTATCGACGCGGCTAAAAACCCGGATAATCATCATTACCCTTCATATCTTGGGATGCAGTCATTCCGAGAGGCGGTTGCCGGATGGTACCAGAAAAGATTTTCAGTGGATTTGGATCCGTCCTTAGAGATCATCTCACTTATGGGATCAAAAGACGGTGTCGCTCATATACCGGAAGTCCTGGTCAACCCAGGCGACTATGTCCTCGTCCCAAGCCCCGGGTATCCGGTGTACTCTACCGGGACCCTTTTTGCCGAGGGGAAAGTCCACGAGATGCCACTCCTTCAGGAGAACGCATTTCTCCCTGTCCTTGATGATATCCCGAAAGAGGTGGTAAAAGGATCCAAGCTGATGTGGATCAACTATCCGAATAATCCGACATCAGCGATTGCTCCGCCATCGTTCTTTGATGAGGTCGTTGAGTTCGCCCGTGAGCATAATATCGTTGTTGTGAGCGACAATGCGTACTCTGAAGTCTCATTTGACGGGTACAAAGCACCCTCTTTCCTTGAGGCGGACGGTGCATCAGAGGTGGGCATTGAGATGCACTCTCTCTCAAAGACCTACAATATGACCGGCTGGAGAATCGGCATGGCGGTAGGGAACAAAGACGTGATCCGGGGACTCGGGGTTGTCAAGACAAATATCGATTCAGGGACATTCAATCCGATCCAGTACGCAGCAATTGCGGCGCTCTCCGGCCCCCAGGACTGTGTGGCAAATTCCTGTGCCATCTACCAGGAAAGGCGGGATGTCCTCGTGAACGGACTTCAAAAACTCGGCTTTGAGATCCAGGCACCCAAAGCAACCTTCTACGTCTGGCTGAAAGTGGAGGATAGCATGGGCGTAGCCGCGAAGATGCTCAATGAAGCAGGGATCGTGGTCACCCCGGGAGTCGGGTTTGGCAGATCCGGGGAGGGATATGTCAGATTTGCAATCACCCGGTCTGTAGACCGGATACGCCAGGCAATCGAACGGATGGAGACGGTATCATGGTAAATATTGAACTTCCCTCTAACCTCTCAATCAGTAACGGTCATCTCTGCATCAGTGACTGCGATGTGGTAGAACTTGCCTACGTCCATGGAACACCACTGTATGTGACTGACGAAGACCGGATCAGGCAGAACTTTCAGGGATACAAGAAAGCGCTCACCAGCAGATACCCACATATCAGGATCCTGTATGCGGCAAAGGCTAATGGAAATCCATCAATCCTAAAGATCCTGGCAGATGAGGGGGCGGGAGCAGATGTCTTCTCTGCTGGTGAACTTCAGATAGCGCTTCAGGCAGGAATGAAACCCGAATCTCTCCTCTTTAACGGGAGTTCAAAGACCGAGGCAGATCACCGTCTGGCTGTCGGAAAAGGAATCCGGGTATCCCTTGATTCCATCGACGAACTCATGCAGCTCAACCGGATAGCCGGAGAAGAGGGGAAGATAGCAGAAGTCTCATTCAGGGTGAATCCGGCGATAGATGTCCCGACTCATCCGAAGATCGCCACCGGGCTTGCATCATCCAAATTTGGTATCCCTGCTCTCGAGATTGCTGACGTATATGCAGAGGCACTTGCCTGCAAAAATGTTGTTCC
>JAZDKH010000065.1:0-2049 GCA_043803325.1 Methanobacteriota archaeon
AGCCTCCTGCTTGCATTCAACTACCTTCTGGTCCTCATCATGCTTGGATGGAGTGAGATCAGGACTGTCCGGGGATGGGGATCTGGGCAGATCTCTCCAGCTGTCATCTTTGGATTGCTGGTCGTCCTTATCCTTCTCCATATCCTGATCTCTACTCCGTTATTTCAGGATGGGCACCGGGCACGCCTTATGGGGACTGCTCTTACCGCAACATCGGTGTTTGCCGGTGGAATGCTCATCTTTTCTTCACAGATTGCAACTCTTCTGAGAACTAATCACTCTGCTCCGATAGTGGTGTATGTTCTGCTCATTCTCTCTCTGGTATATGGTCTGCTTCTTGTTGTCAGGAAAGACCATTCTCTAAAGCATCCTTCTCCAGGCAGTTTAGGGATGTCAGAATTTCCGGTCAGTCTTGCATCCCGATATGAGGAGGTCAGATTTCTCGCCTCAGGGGGTGTCGGGTCGATCTGGTATGCCAGATACGCCAGTGGTGAGGAGGTTGCAGTCAAGATCCCATCCCGTTCTGATGAACAGACCGGGAGTTCTTTCCTCCAGGAGATACAGGTGTGGAGAGAACTGGAGAATGAGCATATCGTCCGGATATACTCGGCAAATATCCTCCCGGTCCCTTATATGGAGATGGAGTATCTCCCGGTCTCACTCCGCTCTACTCCGGTTCCGGTTCCTGTCTCTGAAGCACTCCGGATAATTACCGGGATTGCATCTGGCCTCGCCTATGCACATAGCCGGGGGATTGCACATTGTGATGTGAAACCTGGCAATATTCTGATCTCCCCTGAAGGAACGTCAAAGATAACAGACTGGGGCATCTCACGGCAGGAAAATTCACGATGGTCAGTAAGTGGATTTTCAACCAGATATGCGGCCCCCGAGCAGCGTGGTCCTTCCCCAGAATGCGGGCCTGAGGCTGATGTGTATCAGACCGGCCTCCTCCTCTCCCTGCTTCTCATCGGAAGAGCAGAGATGCCATCAGGGACTGAAGCGATATTTGGAGAAGAAGAAGGGAGTACATTGCTCAGGATAATCAGGCGGTGTCTTGCAGAGAATCCAGGAGATCGGTATCCTGACTGTACCGGGTTACTCTATGATCTTCAGAGGATCCCAGGTAATCGGTCAGGTCGTTGATCCTACTCCTCCTACTCTCATTCCTTGCCGGTGCATACCTGCTTCCAGGGTTAGGGAATTATTTCCGGATTCACTCCCCTGGTCAGGTTCAGTCGAGTGATTTATCCTCCCCAGTTGCATCCCCTGCCCTGTTGCATCGCTCGCGTCTTCCCCTCCTATTGGTGCAGTGGCAATAAGGGTGATGTGGATACCGGTCAGAAGGAGGGCTGCTATCATGAGTATGATACAGATGGTCTGATAATCAGGGCGAAATATTCTTTTCATGCGGTATTACTCCGGGATCTGATCTCTAGGTTAGTATAGGGTTTGTTCATGAATATCCCCTCTGGTCCCCCTTCTCCCTGCACTCATCGGTAGTCTATATCTGGTATCCCTCCCACTGAGTGATTATACTGAGGGAACTCCATGGACACCACAATCAACCAGATCAAATCACGTGAAATTCTCGATTCACGAGGGAACCCGACCGTTGAGGTAGACATAACCTTAAAGAGCGGGATAACCGGAAGAGCGGCCTGTCCTTCCGGTGCATCTACCGGTATTCACGAGGCGGTGGAGCGACGTGATGGCGGCAAGCGATATGCTGGAAAAGGGGTACTCGGAGCAGTCACCTCGGTAACCGCTGATATCGCGCCGGCTCTTATCGGTATGGATGCTGCAGATCAGACCGGGATTGACGCCCGTATGATTGATCTGGACGGGACACAGAACAAAGGGCGATTTGGAGCAAATGCGATTCTCACCGTTTCAATGGCTGCTGCAAGGGCCGTTGCAATATCGCAGAATATTCCGCTCTTTGAGTATCTCAACCCGGGCCCGTATACCCTTCCGGTCCCGTGTATGAACATCATGAACGGTGGTGCTCACGCCAACTGGCAGGCATCAGATTTTCAGGAGTATATG
>JAZDKH010000066.1:0-2738 GCA_043803325.1 Methanobacteriota archaeon
GGCACAGAGATCCGTGATGATTACCATTCCGGGAACGGCGGCTCTAATTCTGCGGACTGCTTCCTGGATAACCCCGTCCGGCGCGAATGCACCCGACGCTTCTTCATCTTTTCCTGCAGGGATCCCAAAGAGGAGGACTGCCTGAATTCCGGCTTTTGCCAGGTTCATACAGACTTCGCCAGCCATTGCCAACGGATAGCGGAGTACTCCTGGCATAGACGCGATCGGAACTGGTCCCGTAGCGGTCTCGTCAAAGAAAAGGGGAGTGATGAGGTCTGTCTTCTCGATGCTTGTCTCATTCAGCAATGGTCTGATAGACCGGCGCCGAAGTCGTCTCATTCGGGTTTGCGGGAACATAATCCTTCTCCTCTGGTTATTGCAGATACCAGTTCTTCAGCACGGGTTATCTCTCCCCGTTCTGCACAGAACCGAATTGACATGGTCACGTCAGCGAGCAGCTTTTTGGTGAGGGCCCTGGCGAGATCATCAGCGACTTCACGGGCATGATCATCGTATCCCGCAAGTCGGGCATAAGCCCGGTCACGTTCGCGTGTTCTGACGGTCTCTGCCCAGGTATGCAGAGTGCCAAGGGTCTCATCAGCAGCACGACGGTTATAGAGTCTGATGAACTGATCAAGTTCTTCTTCAAGGAAATCCCGAACTTTTGAGGCAGCATCCTGCCGGGTCCGGGCAGCACTGTCATTGACCTGTCTGAGGTCATCGATCGTAAAGAGGCAGACCCCCTCGATAGAGCCAACCTCTTCTTCAACATCCCGGGGTTGCGCGATGTCAACGATGATAAGTGGTTTGACTTCTCCGTCCAGTGGCCAGGTTCTCCCTTTCATCGCCTCTATGAGATCACTTGCACGGATGACGGGATGCGGTGCTGCGGTACAACAGATGACGACATCAGAGAGGGCGAGGTACCGGTATAAGTCGTCCATGGGAACCGCAGTTCCTTCAATCTTATGCGCAAGTATTCGTGCCCGATCAAGCGTCCTGTTTGCGACATAGATGGCTGAAAGTCGTTTCACGGCAAGTGCCTGGGTGACAAGTACCCCCATCTCGCCGCTTCCAAGGATCAGGATCCGTTTCCCTTCAAGGGAATGGAGTTTCTCTTCTGCGAGGAGAACTGCTGCCGATCCGACGGATATTGCACCATTGTTGATCCCGGTCCGGCGACGTGCTTCTGATCCGGTGTGAATTGCCTTGTTGATACAGAGGGCAAGGATAGGGCTTGCCACCCCGAGTTCCTCTGATAGGGCGAGTGAACGTCTGAGTTGGCCAAGAATCTGATCCTCACCGATTATTAGGGAGTCTACTCCTGCCGCGAGTTCGAGTAGGTGAGAGAGGGCTTCCTGATCTTTGAAGATAGTAAACTGGGTCCGCCCCTCCCTTTGCAGGAAGTCCGTGAGGATATCAGGTTCGCCGTGAACGATCACCTCGACCCGGTTACAGGTCTGCAGGAGCGCAACTCCTTTGAACCATTCCCGGGCGCTCGTGAGGAATGCTGACTCCTCAGGGAATCTGAATCGTTCAATTTCAGGTACACTTGCCGTATGGTGAGATATTCCGGCGATGGTGAGGGGGGCGAAGAGGGTTGGTCTCATGATTGGTACCTCTGTGCAACCAGCCGGTTTGCCTCTGGGAGTCCGGTTTTTAGTGCCTGCCAGATCTCTGGATCATGGAGGACTGCGGTCAGGATCTCCCTTCGTCGGTCTTCAGGAATGCCCTGCTCTTTTAGATCTGACCTTAGCTGATCTTCCAGGATGATCATCTGGTCGAGATTCGGCCAGGTGGCCTGGATATGTTCACGGATGAAGCGGGCCACCGCCGGGCTTCCTCCCCGGGTACTCACCGCGATAGTGAATTGTTCTCCAGTGAATTTTGCCGGCAGGGAGACATCTCCGGGTGGCTCGGTTGCGTTATTACAGAGGATCCCCTGCCTTTTGCAGGAGGTGAGTATTGAGGAGTTTAGCACGGGATCTGAAGTTGCTGCTATCACGAGAGACGCGCCCTCAATAAGAGTGGATAGATTGCTATCTTCACGACTAACATCCTTCTTTATCTGTTTCACCGGAATTGTCTGAAAATCAGAGTTGAATGATCTGCTGTACACTGTCACATCTGCTTCGTCTGCGAAGTATCGTGCTTTGCGTGCCCCTACTTTCCCTCCGCCAAATATGGTCACCTTCTTACCGGTATAGTTGACCATAAGGGGAATCATGATAAGAAGTAGGGGGATGAAAAATATGAATCTGTCTAATTTTCACCTGTTTTAGCCGGGTATTTGGGTAATATTTGTGGTTATAGATGGGTACTCCGTGTCTGATCTGGAAAAGCGCGTGTTATGTTCCTGTATAATTGTGGTACTGGGGGATCATAATATTTCAAAAATTATATATGTGGATGAGAACAACGTAATAGAGCACCAAGTGCATCGATAGTGTAGTGGTCATCACTAGGCGTTGCCAACGCCTAAACCCGGGTTCGAGTCCCGGTCGATGCATTAATTCTTTTGGCGTCCTTCAGACGCCGTTTAACTGACATCCCGACTGGGAGATTTCGTGCGAATACTTGGTATGAAGAACCTCCAGCACACCGATCAGAATTCTGATACCAAATTCAATATATTCACCTTTCCGCCCTGGAGCAGGATCGGGGCTATGGGGTAGACAAGTTTACCCGGATTCGGCCCTGTCTGAAAATCAAGTGATTGAAATGATAAACACAGTTGG
>JAZDKH010000067.1:0-13603 GCA_043803325.1 Methanobacteriota archaeon
TCGATAATTTCCCGGATCGCGGCTGCCTTTTGTGAGGTTGTACTCTTCTTGGTATCAAAGAAGAGGCAGATATCATCAGCAGACTGGTATGGTTCAAACGACGAATCAAACAGGAAATTGGTCTGCCCTGCGGAGTACACGATTCCGGCAGCCCAGATGGAACTTTTTCCCCGAAGCATCTGGCAATCCCTTTTTCGTATCAGTCGGGCAGCAATATTCTGACATATTATGGTATACTCGTCATCAAGCCGTTCCTGGCAGAACCGGTTGGTCAGGGCGATGATCTCCTCATAGCGATCCCGCCGGTCTTTTGGGATACTTGTAATATGATCGGATCTTTCAGCAGCATGGGTATCTGGGGTCTCTAATTTTGGATTCGGTTTTGTCAATGCTGCTATCAATTCCGGATTATCAGATCCCAACAGGTCACGGAGGATCTCGCCTTTATGGGTCGTCACATATGCATCAATTGCAGATTCATCTTCAACATCCACCCCGGCAAGAATCAGGTGTTTTAGCAGTATTTCTGCAGCCAGTCCTTCCATATCCCCTGATGAATCAGATACAAACCTCTCCTGAAGGGGGAGGATGGCATCAGCGATCTCATGGGCGTGGGGGTGGAGCCCTCTTTCATCCAGGAACGAAAAAAATGCATGAATGACGGGGATGAAGAATTCCCTCTTCTTCGGTCCCATCGGATACCCGCTGAGGCCTTCATTAATAACCTGAACGACGTCTGATGCCTGCCATGCACGAGGATCCAGCTCCTTCTCGATCAGGATTCCAGCCAGGATAGTAATTATCTCTGTCATCTCTTCCCCGGGAAAAGAATCAATTTGAGGGAGGAATCGTGAATCGGAAAAGGGGAGAACCCATGAAGAGAGGATAAAATAGAGTGCGTCAGTCACATCATGGTCGACTCCGTCCATCTCCCGGTCACCGATCTCTTTAAAATATTCCAATACGGCTTTTTCATCATCGGTGTCGATATCCTCGTCTTCTGCAGAGACAAGGAGTCCTTTCCTCATACTGTAATTTTCAATATCATCCATCTCTTCATAGAATTCAAATCGATTCTCCTCGATAAGGTCTGCGATATCCCGGGACCCGGGAAGGAGTTCTGCACTCTCAAGGAATCGGAAGAACCGGCTGAGCACTTCAGGGACAGAATAGATATACTCATCATCCCGGAAGAGACTTCGCGGGAAATCGTTCAGATAACATTGTCTGATTCGATCGACGTTCCATTCGGACGGTTGGCAGTCCTGGTAATAGAGCATGAACCCGGTCAGGTCGAAGAGAATCCTCTCTGCATATTCTGTATCATTCTCTTCGAGTTCTTCAAATTCCGAACTTTTAGAAAAATCCCTGTACCACTGGCCGGTGACCAGATCATATGACTCTTGGGGGTTCTTGAGAAATGCTGTCGGGAACTGATCAAACATATGCTCTTTCATGAGCGGTTGAACAGATATTTTTTCTGTTTTGATATGATGTGAGATGGATCCAGAGGTGAGTTATCCGGCTCATATTGAATTGTTGAAGGAGAACCGGCACGGACTATTTTTATATCCTCATGCCAGCGTCTAAATTTTCGTATGCACGCGTTACGCAAGAACTATAATTTTCAAAGGGATATACTATGATATGGAACCGAAGAGAATATACCGGTCACGAAGTGATAAGATCATAGCCGGAATATGCGGAGGACTTGGGAAGTACCTGGATATTGACCCGGTTTTTATCAGAATAATATTCATCATTCTGGTACTGACTGTTGGATCAGGATTACTCATCTATCTCATCGCCTGGATTCTGATCCCCCTGGAACCCGAATATATTGAAACATTTCCGAAGGCTTCATCTTCAGATCTGTAACCCTGTATGAAAAGGCCTGGCAATGGTGGTCTGGCCTTTTTTTGGATCGGTATCCTGACAAGCGATTGATACACCGCATAGGTCGGGTACGAATATAATTCCCTCTAAAGAATTTTTGTCTTTGTGTCTCAGGGATCACCCTAAAAAGCAAAAATTCAGCGTATGATTCCGATAAATGCCCCATACAGATCAGGTTTCCCGGGTACTTGATCATGGCAAACCGGCAAAACGGAAAAAAATGGAATGATGGGATTCTCAGGGGTATTCCCGTGGATAATACCCGGTTTTTCCGGGACTCCTCTCCAATCTCTAAACCTGGTTCGGGTTCAGGTAACTTTGAATTTCTCCATTTCAGATGCGATATTCTGTATTGATGCGGAAGCGTCGGATATCGCCCGGGTGATCTGATCGATGGTTGCCGTTACTTCTTCAGTCGCTGCGGCAGAATCTACGGCCTCTTGTGCAGTCTGCTGGACCAGGCTGCCCACTTCGTGTATACTTGCGGTTATCTCTTCAACGGCAGCTGCTTGCTCCTCGGTGGCAGCGGCGACCTCGGTCATATTATTATGGACGATATTGACCGCTTCCCCGATATCATGAAAGACTCCGAGTGTCTCGGTGACGGCGGTATTCCCTGCTTTCACCTCGATTGAAGCGCTTTTCATAGATTCAGACACCTGGGATGATTTCTTCTGGAGATCTCCAATAATTGTTGTGATATCCTCTGCTGACTTTTGTGATTCGAGAGCAAGGGACTTAACCTCATCAGCCACTACCGCAAACCCCCTCCCTGCATCTCCCGCCCGTGCTGCTTCAATTGCTGCATTCAGGGCAAGAAGTCCGGTCTGTTCAGCAATTCCGGTTATAATTCCCACGATTTTTCCAATGTTATCCATCTGGCTGGTAATATCGGTGATGTTGCTCCCGGTCTCTTCGAAGGAGAGGATGATCCTCTCCATTCCTTTCTCTGCTTTCCCGGCGAGGGATAAGCCTTTTTTAGAGAGCTCTACGGTGTTATTTGCCATAATTGAGGCATTTTCTGCTTTGGTTGCAACTGCACTTACCGTGCTTGAGAGATCTTCCATGGCGGTGAGGGTCTGGGAAACTCCGATTCCGCTCCGTTCTGCAAGTTCACTGACTGATGACGAATTCTGGGCCAGGATATTCGTTGTGCCTGCTACCTCTTGGGCGCTGGCATTGGTCTCTTCCATCCCGGCAGTGAGGCTCTCTACTTCATTTTTGACACCCCCGATGGCTATACTCCCATCGATGCCGATCTGGTTTAAAGCCTGCGTGAAGGGAATAAAATCACCTTTCACCTGGAGACTCTCACTAATCCGATCGGTATAATCCCCTTTTGCATATGAGGAGGCGAGACGCATCGCTTCATTGACCGGATTGATCACACAATCAAGAGTACCGTTGAATCCTTCGATGATCTCCCGGTATCCCCCCTGGAATTTTAATACATCTCCACGAGTTGCCAGTTTTCCCTCGACTGCTGCCTGACTGAGTGCCTTTGAATCCGCCACCAGTCCCCGGAGTGCCTCCAGCATGGACACCATGGCTGGGGAAAATTCATCCTTGTCATCCTTCGGTATCACGGTGATCGAGAGATTACCCTCTCCTATATTTGTCATTCCCCGGGCTATCGATTGGAGCACCTCGGAGTAAGAGTCCATGGTAGCTGCCAGGATCCCGATCTCATCTCTCCGGTCCATGGTAAGACGATGAGAGAGATGCCCGTTACTCATCTCCTGCAACATCCAGACTGCTTTTGAGAGAGGGATGGTGATGCTTCGACTGATCACGGTTCCAAGGGTTATGGCAATAACTCCCCCGATAATAATCGCCCCGATAATAATTATCATAATTATTGAGACGGATTTTCTGACTTCATCGGAAAGGGAGCCGGCATAGGTACTTTTATACGATATTAACTCCTGAATTGCTTTGGAAGCATCAGCACGGGCGATGATGAGATCTCCCGTGGTCATGGTAGTGATGATCTCTTCCTGGTTTCCTGTATCGATTACCGTGTTGAAGGTATCTATCGCGGTGAGATATTTCTTCCATGAATCAACTAACCGGGAATAGATCTCTTTTTCTTCCTCGGTCTCCACATATCTCTGATAGGCACTGATGTTTGCATCCATCAATTTGATAAGGTCTTCACTCTGTTTCCGAAGGTTTTCCCGGTTTGATGGTAACGCAACATATCCTGCGGTATTCCCCCGGAGACGCCAGATATCTGAACCGATGGATCCCAATTCCTGAGTGGGAACCAGTTCCTTCAAATACATATCATTAAGATATGCACTCAACGTGACTACACTGACCGCTCCGATACATCCAACTATTAGTAAAACTACCACAATCAGGAGAAAAGATCCGATTAATTTCCTGCCAACTCGTATGTTATCCAAAAACCTCATACCCAAAGCCCCCTTGTTTCCTCAAATGTTCTTAGATATTTATAAACTATTGAATGTATTGGTAACATTTATGGTTGAGCTAAACCTTTGAAGTAATGCTATCTGATTATCTGATCATTTTATGGATGAGAACGAATTTTCGGAGGTGATATCAGATAAGAGGATACTCAAATTTGGACCCACTGCAGAGAACCGGTGTGGGCTCCATATCGGTGTAATGGGATGAATTTTACGGACATAGTTACGAAAAACCAGGAATAGTGCTGCCAACGTCCCAGGTCATGGAACCATCGTGGGGAGGGGTATTGATGTATAACATCCTCCTATCCTTGCATTAACACATCATTTATACCTGAAGTCACAATTAAGAATTATGAATTGTTACCTCTCACGTGGATTTATCTGTTCACTCTTGGTGATTTTCTTGATAGGAGTCTGCATGGCCGAAGAAGCTCCGAATTCAGTGGTATATATTCAGGGTGGTAAGAGTATCATCACTGATGGTGCAGATGAAATGAGTAAGATATCCATTCAGGATGTCGTTCCATTTGTCCATGTTGCTGAAGGAGAAAAGAGTCGTTTGTTTCCCGCAATGTTACTTTCTCAATTGACCTATCCATTGAATGCGGTAATAGTGTGTACCAGTTCTGATAATGAAAGCACATCAATTGTTATGATTTCAAATCTATCGCTATCCGATGGAAACAAGGTCCTCACATTGGATGTAAACCTACTTCACTATTATGAAGGCGGGATGTTAAAAAATTTAGCAACGGATAGCATACCGTTAACCCAAAAAGAAAACATTCAAAAAATCGGTGTGTATGTTGAAGCTAAAGAAATTCCTCCTGTGAACGCAGATTGTCCTTCGGGTTGTGCATGGAATGGTTTTTATTGTGGTGATTTTAGGGGATGGATTTGTACTCCAAATGGACCATGTACTACGGATTGCGGTTCATAGGCAGGGGACTGATTGTGTGTGGTCATTTTTGAAAAATGGCACAGGAAGATATCAGGCCTTTTTCTTTTTCCTGTGTTTTTAACCCTTAATAATCGGTTATCTGATAAATAAGTCCACATACTCATAGTCCTGATGATTATTTAGATCCTGAAGATTCAAGAACTTGGGAAGGCTCAGGACACTCGTATACCTTCTAAAAACCGCAGGCTCCTGATGCCTCTCTCAGCACTCTGAAAGCACACTAAAGATGGTCTTGGTGCAGACAATTCCTTCAACAACACCCGGAACGTAGAATTTGTCTCTGTAAACACCTCAGCCAGGTGGAATACCACGCTTACCCAGGGACTCAATATTGTGGCCGGCCCCAGTCTTGGGGGGAATTTCTGGGCTGATTTTGAGGGAAATGGGTTCTCACAGACCCATCCAGACCGGGGTGATGGTATCTGCAATGAATCATATGTTCTGAATGACAAGAATGGGGATTATCTTCCACTCGCGGTGCTATCCGAAGAGATAATTCCTGATTTCTCTGCAGATCAGTACTCCGGAACCCCACCACTTACGGTTCAATTTACCGATAGATCCACCGGATCCCTGACCCGGTGGAACTGGACATTCGGGGATGGAACCGGGTCCCATGAACAGAACCCGGTGCATACCTATACCGGCATAGGCAGGTACTCAGTTGCCCTGGAAGGTACCGGTCAGAATGGAAGAGAGGGCATGATCCGCAGGCCGGCTTTGATCGATGTGAATTCAGGAAGGGTCACCGGCCCGAATGGGATGCTCTGGATTACCTCAACACCACAAAACGGGTCAGTATTTCTTGATGGACGATATATCGGGATTATCCCGCTCCAGGCATCGGGGATTCGTGCAGGAATCCATCAGATCATGGTCACCCATGAAGGATACCAGAACTGGACCAGAATCGTGCAGATAATGCCAGGTCAATGTACCTACGTTCCCGGTGTGATGTTCAGAAAAGAGTAACATTAGTTTTAGTTGAGTCAGTCGATCAAGTTGTTCTGCTTTTAGTTTTATCGGTATTCACCTCACATACAGAGGTGATTTAACTGAACTGCTTTAAGCAGGGGGCTTAAAAAGGAAATAGCGCGGTTTTATATACTCCTGGTCAGGAATCAGGGAGCAATTACCATAAGGCCTGAGTAGATACTGAAATTATATACCTGCTGTATGGTTAGTTAATCTATGAAAATTTTTCTTATGTTTGGGCTTATCTTAGTGCTCGGTATTGCGGTCTGTGGGTGCACCCAGCCGGGCACTGTGCCGTCTCCGATTACTCCATCATCTCCTGATACCGCCACGGCTCTGCCAGTTTCAGGAGCCGGATTATCACTTGCCTCGTTATCAGATGTCCGGCCGAATACAAACCTTACGCTGGATCCCGGGGTTGTTCTTGTTTCATTCCAGGCTTACGAACCCCAGAAAATGCAGTTCAATCTGTTCTGCGGACAGGACTATGGAGCATCTTCAGATATCCGGATCACCAGCCCCTATAATGGCAGTCTCGCCTTCGGGATCCCGGAAAAGGGGGAATGCAGCGTTAATATCTCCGGTTCCGGTACCTGGACAGCACAACTCAGCCGGGTGGAAATGAATACGCCCCTGGAGACACCAGTGAACCTGTCCGGTTCCGGTACCACGGTTTCACCGTTCTTTACGCTGGAAAAAGGACAGTATATCTTCCAGCGGGAAGAGATCGAAACCGCATCGCCGGAGTATGAACTCATGTTCTCAAATGGGAGTCCTCTCATGGATACGAACAATACGTTCGTCCAGCCGAGATTCGGCAGGTTTTCTCCCGATACATTCCGGATCATCGACATTCCGGAATCAGGCACATATTTCCTGAGCATAATCGCTGAGGATAACCCGTGTCCCTGGAATGCGTCTATCATTGCCCTCCCCCAAATCCCCCACATGGGGCCTGGCCCGGCAATTATCGAAAAGGCCTGATTCCGGACCTGTTCTCCGGATAATTTTTTTCACGTCCTGACTGGTAGGCTGGGTAGAGTTTCAACGACCCACCCATACACCCGTACCGATATGACCCATTATCCCGTTTTAATCCCTGTCAAGGGTTATTAATCCATCAAACCGGGCGAGTGTAGCGTTGGCACTTCGATGAGGGGTACGTGACTAGTCCAGTCGATATCTATGTGAGAGTAACCGGATACAAGCCCTGACCCCATTCCATCTTTTTCTCAATACAGAGAGAGACGTCACCCGGTGAAATTGAATACGAATGGCCCGGGCTGTTCTGGTTTTCTGAAAGGACCCGCTTAATCTCATCGATGATGATTGAGCTGCTGGTCCCGATAATGATCTGGTATCCGGCTCCTGCCATCTTTGCAAAGAGTCGGGCCAGGTGTATCTGCTGGTCTGGGCTCAGGTGTTCTTCAGGATGTTCTATGATGAAAACATCACCCGGGTTATTTCGGTATTTGAGCGAGAGGAAGATTGGGACGAGACTGGAAACATCAGGTGAGGTTTCATCCGGTGGAATGTCTGTTTCACCGGTTTTGACTACGATCTCGTACACTCCATCCGGGTGGACGATAAGGTGAGGTGATACGCTGAAGAGATTCTTCTCGTCCGTTGCCCATGTGACAGAATCATAGTGATCTATCCTGAATGAACAACCATCAAATTCCTCGAGGAGTTCGATGACGATTGGTGAATTCTTTGTGGGATCAACCTCTCCTTCATACGCATTTGTTATTTCTACCCGGTTTACTGGGAGATAGAGTGAGTGAGGTGGATTTCCTTCGGAGATAGTTGTAACCCAAATCCCGATAGCTCCGGCAATGAGGGGGCTGAAGGCAGTTGTGGATGTTCCTGGCGTAGGTAGTTTTTTAGGCCCTTTTGCAAAGAGTTCGAGGGGGAACGGACATTCTGATTCTTCAAATTTCAAAAAACCTTTCTCATTCGTTTTCAGATGTACCCGGGCTGATTTTGATTTCAGGAATATCTCTGCGGGGATGGATTTCCGCAGGCGCAAATCCGGTGTACTCACCCCGAAATATGACTCGAGCCGGTTCATCAGATTTTGATCATATACTTCTTTGAGGGCTGTCGTGGCAACGAGGTCTACGACATTTTTTTCAGGATATCGTTTTACTTTCGGCACTCTCCGAAGATCCGGGATATAAGTTCCATAACTCTCATGAAGGCGATAGAGGGTATGGATGAACCGAAGAAGATAGAGATACTGTGAGTCTTCAGGTCCGGTTAGGATGGTCAGTGGGCGGATCGGGATTTCAGCTTCCTGGTACGGGCCGATATTCTTTATAGACAGAGTAAGGGTCATAAGATTACCATTTGATGAGCGGGAGTCAGAATATGTGGCATATAGGGTCTGCCGGAGATATCATAATGCTTCTTGAGGCCAGGGGTTAAGAGTAGCAGGGGGTTGAATTCCTGCTCGATTATGACTGTGTGGGAGTTGGGCGGGCGTGACTGAGAAGGGAGGGGTTTAGTCAGAGGTCTCTTCGGCACGGTGTACTGTCCATGATTATTATCCCGTCTTGTGAGATAAAAACAAGGATTTAGCTATTCTCTATACCTATTCCTTATTGGTCTTTGGATCCAATTATGTGATCAAATCGGATACCCCTAAAGCAGCCAGATAAATAATAAACTCGCCCCGATTATAGATTCGCAGGAACGGAGCGGTGTTTACATAGTTGTGGCAGAAGGGAATGTTTCGGCATAAACGAATTCTGAAGGAAATACCTCATCATGATAAGATTGCTATACGTGGATGACGAGAAAGCTCTCCTTGAGATAGGAAAGGCATTTCTTGAACGTGACGGGAAATTCCTTGTTGATACCATCATCTCGGCACCCGCTGCACTGGCACAGATGGAGTCAACTACCTATGATGTCATCATATCTGACTATCAAATGCCAGAGATGAATGGCATTGAATTCCTAAAAAGAGTTCGAAAATCTGGAAACAAGCTCCCATTCATTCTTTTCACCGGGAGAGGGCGTGAGGAGGTGGTCATCCAGGCTTTAAACGAAGGGGCTGATTATTACCTGCAGAAAGGCGGTGATCCAAGATCTCAGTTCGCCGAATTAACTCACAAGATTCGTCAGGCAGTTCAGCAGAGACGGACGGAAGCAATAATCCGTGATCATGAGCGCCTGGAGTCTGACATTATCAACTTCCTGCCCGACGCAACGTTTGCCATTGACAAATCAGGACACGTGATATCGTGGAACCGTGCTATCGAAGAGATGACCGGCGTTGCTGCAGCGGATATGCTTGGAAAAGGGGATTTTGAGTACGCTATTCCATTTTATGGTTCTCGTCGCAGAATCCTCATTGACCTCATCAATGAACCAGATGAGATTATTACTGCGCAGTATGTCCATATCATTCACGAAAAAGAGGGTCTGATCGCTGAGACCACCCTTCCCCGACTGAAAGGAAGACCCGTCACCCTGATGGCGAAGGCAAGTCTGCTCTATGATCGGCTTGGCAATATTATCGGTGCAATCGAATCAATCCGTGACATCACTCTGTTAAAATCACGCGAAGAAGAGCTCCTGGGTCTCAACGAAGAGATCATGGCATCTCAGGAGGAACTTCGTGGGCAGTATGAAGAACTTATTGCAACGCAGGATGATCTCCGAAAGCAACAGGAGCAGCTGACAGAGGTTGCCAGTACCCTGCCAGGTGTTATTTACCAGTTTTTTATCCATCCTGATGGATCCATGGGGATGAAGTATGTAAGCAGCCGGGCAGATGAGGTGTTTGGGTTTTCTGGCGAAGTCTCTGATTTCTTCGAGTGGTTCACCTCCCATATAGATCCCCGTGATCGGGATGCATTTATCAGTTCAATCGACGAGATTGTAGCATCAAACTCACCATGGCGATTTGAAGGCCGATTTATCACTCCATCTGGCAGGAATATCTGGTTTGAAGGGATATCACGCCTGGTCAGACACGGATTTGAGCGGGTCTACAACGGTGTCTTACTGGATATTACCGACCGGAAGCATGCTGAAGTAGCGATACAGGAGAGTGAAGAGAAGTACCGCATCCTGGTTGAGGTGACCGGAACAGGATTTGTTCTTCTTGATGAGGAGGGGCGGGTTCTTGATGCAAATCCCGAGTATGT
Source organism: Methanobacteriota archaeon (assembly GCA_043803325.1). Classification (GTDB taxonomy): domain Archaea; phylum Halobacteriota; class Methanomicrobia; order Methanomicrobiales; family Methanospirillaceae; genus Methanospirillum. The sequence goes on from JAZDKH010000067.1 coordinate 10,428, forward strand.
CCGTCTGACCGGTCATTCAAGCCTTTCCCGGATTATTGGCAGGAATGTCTCTGAATGGATGGCAGAATCCGAACGGGAGAAGAATGCAACTGCCATCAGGCAATGCTTGAGGGACGGATTTATTCGAAATTTCGAGACCCTCTACATGGGTAGTTCCACGATCATCACTCCGATTGAGATCAATGCTACGGTTCTGCAGACTGAAGGTTCTCTACGGATACATACCCTGTGTCGGGACATTTCGGTTCGGCGGCATGCAGAAGAGATGCTACAAAAAAGTACTGCCGAACTCCATGCAGCCTATGAAGAGATATCTGCAACAGAGGAGGAGTTGCGCCAGAATCTTGATGACCTTCGTATGAGCGAGCAGGCACTGCAGGAGAGCGAAGAGAAATATCGCACGGTCTTTGAGAACACCGGAACTGCAACCGTTGTCCTCGAAAAGAACGGGATAATCAGCCTTGCCAATAAAGGGTTCATTCTGCTGAGCGGCTTTTCTAAAGATGATATTGAAGGAAAGAAGAAATGGACTGAATTTGTGATTCATGAGGATCTGCAGAGGATGCTTGATCAAAATTATCTCCGCATGGAAGATGAATCAAAAGCACTCTCTCATTATGAATTTCAATTTGTTACAAAAACTGGTGATATCCGAAATATCTCCCTTACTATTGGTGTTGTTCCGGGGACGAAGAGAAGTATTGCTTCTCTGCAGGATATTACCGAACGGAAACTGGCAGAAGAGGCTCTCAGAGAGAGCGAGAAAAAATACCGTAGCGTGATTGAAAACATCCAGGATACGTATTACCGGTCAGACCGTGATGGAAATCTCATAATGGTCAGCCCAAGTGGTGCAGCCCTTCTCGGGTATGATTCGGTGGACGAGATGATTGGTAAACCGATTGGAGATTCTCTCTATCTCAATCCGGAAGATCGGTTGAAATTTCTTTCCTGTCTGGATATTACCGGCTCTGTGAGTAATTATGAAACCCACCTTCAGAAAAAGGATGGCACACCGGTGTTTGTTTCAACAATGAGTCACTATTATTATGATGAAGACGGCACGCCTTCCGGTGTTGAGGGGATCATCCGGGACATTAGCGCCATAAAATTAGTGGAAGAAGCCTTTTTTGAGAGTGAACGAAATTATCGCCTTCTGATTGAGAGGGCAAACGAAGGTATTATTATAGCGCAGGATGGGATCTTCAGGATGGTCAATCCCTGTTTCTGTGAAATGACCGGGATTTCATCAGAATTATTAATCGGGAAGCCATTTCACAGTTTTATCCACAAGGATGATCAGGAAATAGTTGTTACACGCCATCTGCAGCGAATAGCGGGAGAGAGTTTTCCTGACACATATGAATTCAGGATCATCGGAGCCGGTGGAAAGGTCATCTGGGTCCACTTATCCACCTTGATTATCCAATGGAATGGAAATTTGGCCACCCTTAATCTGCTGACTGATATTTCCGGCAGGAAAAATGCAGAAGAGGCACTGCGTCAATCAAACCAAAGACTTCGTCTCCTCACCGGTCTTACCCGCCACGATATTCTGAATCATCTCACCGCAATTGAGGGATATCAAAGCCTGGCTCTCGAAACGTCTGATCATGATGCAGCGTTTGAGTATATACGCAGAGCTGGTGAAATTGGGACTCGAATCGAAGCAACTATCGGATTTACCCGGGATTATGAGAATTTTGGGTTTGAATCTTCGTCCTGGAGGCCAATATTTTCTCTTATTGAGTCTGCGAAATCAGAGATAATACCAGGGAGTGTTATTATTGAAAATCTGGTTCCCTCCTCTCTTGAGGTCTATGCAGATCCGATTATTCAGAAAGTCTTCTCCACCATGCTTGATAACTCGATACGGCACGGAAAAACAATATCATCGGTCAGATTCTCTGCCTCTGAAGGAAATGGGGAAATGATACTCACCTGCGAGGACGATGGGATCGGTATCCCTGAAGAAGAAAAGGAGATGATCTTTGAACATGGGTATGGTAAGAATTCCGGTATCGGGTTGTTCCTGGCGAGGGAGATCCTTTCTATTACCGGGCTTTCGATCCGGGAGCGGGGCGAGGAAGGGAAGGGAGCCAGGTTTGAGATTCAGGTACCTGCCGGGAAGTTCAGGATAGGTAAAAAAAATTGGGACTGAATTAACTGATATATATGGGCATGAAAAAAATATCTCTTGCATGGGAGAGATAGGTTCATTTTGGGTACCCATGAAATTGATCTGGATTTGTTTGGGACTATTCTGTCTCGCTCTGATATGCGGGGCAGGTTCTGCTGATAACAGGAAATTTGTGCCTGAACTATCGGTATGTAAAATATTAAAACGGATTTCGGCAATCATATATAATTCCCATCCAAATATGGTGTATGTTTGAAAGGCCAGGGTTAATCCTGATATTATCTGTATATTTGCTATTTGTGGTCTGCTTACCTGCCATGGCAGATAATCAGTCAACTTCTTTGCATGATCTCACCTGGGTCACCGAAGAGTATCCTCCATTTAACTTTCATGACAATGGCACCCCCTCTGGTCTGATGGTAGACCTTGTCTCTGCCATAACCCGAAAAGCCGGCGAGGAGATTCCCCGGGAATCGTTCACCTTCCTTCCCTGGAATGAAGCATACCAGAAGGCAATAACGGATCCTGATACCGCAATCTTTGCGATCGCAAAAACTTCTGACCGTGAAAATCTCTTCAAATGGGTCGGACCGGTTCTCTTATACAACATCTCCCTGTACTCTAAGAGAAGTAAAAATATCACCATCACCAGTACCGATGAACTGGCAAATTATACGATCGGAACGGTAACTGATGATGTAACGATCGATGACCTGGTTCAGGCCGGAGTGAAAAAGGAAGATATCATCACGAATACTGATCCCCGGACTCTTGTTCATGACCTTGAAGATGGCACGATTGATCTCTTTGGGTATGGAGAGATTACTGCCAATTATTATATCAAAAATGTAACCGGGAATTCTGCATACTACAAACTTTCCGGGCACATTGGTTCAGTTCCGATCTATATCGGGTTTAGCAAAGGAACACCTGATGCAGTCGTGGAAAAGCTCCAAGGGGCATTTGAAGAGGTGAAAAAAAATCCAGAAGACGGAGGGATGAGTGAGTTTGACCAGATCGTATCTTCCTGGATGCT
>JAZDKH010000068.1:0-6474 GCA_043803325.1 Methanobacteriota archaeon
TCCTATTTCTCCTGTTTCTCTTTCCGTTGACCTCAGCCGCTCTTCCTCTTGCAGACTGGAAGGCTACTGCTCCGGGAAATTTCTCCTCCCTGACAAAAGATGAGGTCGATTTAGTCATAACCCCGATATTAGAGAGCGGAACCTATGAAGGGGTAGTTGTCAGCCTCGTGGATCCGAACGGATCAGTTACCTACAGTTACGGGTATGCTGACGCTGAGAAAAAGAAAAAGGTCGACAATCGGACTTTATTCAGTATAGGTTCAATATCAAAGACATTCACCGGTGTTCTGCTGGCAGATGCACAGAACCGGGGGGAACTGAACCTCACCACTCCGATAGCCCAATATGTTCCTGTTAATTATTCGATACCTTCTTTGAATGGGAGAGAGATTACCCTTGAAGATATTGCAACCCATACGTCTGGTTTGCCCGGGGTACCTGACTTGCTTAAAGATGTAGATCCGAACCTCTCACCTGGTGATCAGGTTGAACAGGCATTTATGTACTATGGGACATTTCCTGCTGAAACAGCCTATGGTTTTGTTCAGAATTACACCCTGCCTCGGGAACCCGGAGCTGCATGGGAATATTCAAATCTTGGGGCATCCATTGCCGGAGATATTGCAGCCCTGAGAGCAGGCACTTCCTATGAAGATCTGCTCAAGAGGCGAATCCTCTCCCCATTGGGAATGGATGAAACAAGAATAAACCTATCAGGGGCAGAGGGATCGCTTGCGAATGGATACCGGGCATATGCTGATCCAAGAGATAAAGCAAAACTGCTTCAGTTCAATGACTTCTGGACTGCTTCAGGGGGGATATATTCAACCGGGGAGGATATGGCAACGTTTCTCGCTGCTGAACTTGATATTATCGAAACTCCACTCAATGCCGCATTTCCCCTCACCCACCAGATACGTGCTCTCAGATCCGAAGGACCACCGATGATTGAACAAGGGCTGTTTCTGGATACTTCCGAGGGGGCTGACGGGACCAGAATCTATCTCAAACCTGGAGAGACGAACGGATTTCAGGCAATTATAGGATTCATTTCTGATGATAAAGAAGGTGTGGTAATTCTTGCAAATACTGCATATCTGAATGAGACTCATATCCAGTCTGAAGCAGTAGCATTGCTCCAGATGATGCATGGGAAGGCGTTTGCATAATTTGAAAGTTGCAAGAGAGGATACAGGATATTATGTTCTCTTTCATATCCCTCATCTCAAATTTATGCTTGAAAACACTCAGTTCGTGGGTTTCATTATCTGAATTGCTATCCAGAAATGGATGTCAGGTCAAGTAATTCTAAAACCTTGCAGGATCCCAAAAAATATAAACAAACTCACCTGAAATTCGGGTGAAATGAGGAGTTTTCCCAGATTAGGTTCCCCCTAACCGGGAATCAAGGAAGATTCCCAATTAGCTTCTCGTTTGATAATCATCTGTGTGCCTCACAACAGAAAAGGGAAGAGTATATCAGAATAACCAGGTCATCTTCGGCACCATATCAGAGAGATGATATTTATAATCCTCAAGCCACCGTGCATGTGGATTTGGCCGGTATACGAGCATCTTATTCGTATCTTCAGGAGATGCAACCTGATGATATCTCATAAAAATATGCTTCTGTGTTCTTCCAACCATCTCTATCTTCCCTGATTTATGGGACATAATGTACCGGGCACGCTTCGCAAGACCGGAGCACCGTGCCTGAGCCTCATGAACCACCTGCATTCCCCGTTCGATGGGAACAGATAAATGATGATTCCCCAGTGTCGGCCGACACTGGAAAACATAGTAGGGAGATACCCCCATAAACGAGAGATGTTTGAAGAGAGTAGCCAGCGTGCCGGGATCATCGTTAACTCCTGCGATCAGAGGAGTCTGATTAATCAGTTCTGTACCGGTCTCTTTGATTCTGCCAATAGCAGATCGGGCGACATCGGTGATCTCATTAGAATGATTAAAATGATTAATCACATAGATCTTCCGATCCTGATGCGTGTGCTTTGCTAACACCTCAGTAAGGTCCGGGTTCTCAATAATTTGATAGGGATCATATGCCGGGAGTTTTGTCCCAATCCGAATAATCGGGATATGAGAGATTTCCCTAATTTTAGAAAGAATCCTATCAAGTTCTGAGGGAGGAAGCAACAAAGGATCTCCTCCGGACAGGAGAACATCAGTGACATCAGGTTTATTCTGAAGGTAGTCGGCTGCCTTCGAGAGATCACAGGTACCAGGGGGATTGTCTCCGGTAAAAAACCGCTTCCGAAAACAAAACCTGCATATTCCCCCACATTTATTGTTGACCAGGAGCATGGCAGTATGAGGATATTTGTGTTGCAGACCAGGGAGAACCGTGTAGGACTGTTCTCCTGAAGGATCTAATGTCCCTTCAGAAACGAGTTCTTTTGGGTCTGGAATTACTATCTTTCTGATTGGATCTTTCGGATCATCCAGATTCATTAATGAGAGATAGTATTCATTAGCATAGAAAGGGAACTTTTTTTCGACTGATTCAAGAGCTGTGAACTCTTCAGCTCTGATGTACTCCATCAGGCCAGTCTGGTTTAACATTGAATAATAGGTAGTTGACATCGGACACTCCAAAAATTTGAGAAGACCTTGAAAGATAGGAGGTATAAGGTCCATACCATTGCAGCTTACGGTCACATCATTGGGTAGAAATGATGGACACTTTATAGTAAAGCATTACACTATTAAATAGTTTCTTAAATTTAACCAGCAGAAGTAATGATCATAAGTAATATACAATATTCAGATAGTTTATCTCATTACACACCACACCTGAGTTGATAAATAATGGCGAGAACCCCCGTTAAGGGACTTCATAATGATATTCGGGTATTACTTCATTCATACCCAAAAGGGCTGAGTATAGAGGAGATATCAAATCACCTCTCAATCAGTCGCACTACAACGGCAAAATATCTGAATGCAATGGAACAGACCGGCCAAATAGAATCGCGACCGTATGGTCCGGCAAAAGTGTATACTCTGACCGAGAGAATACCCATAGAAAATATCGTCTCCCTCCTCCCCCACCTCATCCTTGTCCTTGATGATTCCTTCATCATCCGTCAGGCAAATACCTCGGTTCTTGAGTTCTTCAACCTGGAGAAATCGGATATTGTGGGGAGAGAGATACAATACAGCCCATTAGGGTCGTATGTAAATGAGACCAGAGTTGAAGTACTGAAACGGGCTATGGAAGGCATCCCTCAATTCATTGAGGAAGATATTACCCTCGAAGGAAATACCTCATTCTTCTATATCAGAATTATTCCGACCATATTTGAATACGGCGGGAAGGGGATAATTCTCATCTTTGAAGATATTACCGCACTTAAATCCACCCAAACCCATCTGGAAGAACTGGTTGAAGCACGAACATCTGAACTGGAAAAAGTGAATAAGAAACTCTGTGAAGAGAACGCGAAATACCGAAAAGTCCGGGAACAACTTGCGCTCAAAGAGCATCAATATGAACAATTGGTTGAGAGTTCAACCGATCTGATTCTTAAATTTTCTTGTGATGGAGTGCTCATCTATTCGAATTCACAGGCAGGAGCGATACTTGGAATTGATCATTCTAAGAAAAAGAAATACTCGCTGAAAGGGATATGTATCCCGGACCTCCCTGATTACCAGGAGTTTGCCACTTCCCTGATACCGTCGCTCATGGCCAACCCGGAAGTTATCAAGAAAAAAGAGATTGCATATCTGAATGAGAAGAAATCCATCTGGATATCTTGGACATTCCGGAGTATCCCCTCTCAATCATCAACTACTCTGGAGATACTCTGTATCGGAACCGAGATAACAGAACGAATAATATCAGAGAAACGACTCATAGAATCAGAACATCAGTTATCTGACATCCTCTCTCATCTCCCTGACCCAACCTTTGTCATTAATCCCCAGAGAAAGATTATTTTTTGGAATAAGGCAATGGAAGAAATGACAGGGGTGAGTGCTGATTCAGTTGTCGGGAAAGAGCGTTCATTCTTTACTCCTTCAATCTTTGGATATAGCCGCCCCATCCTTGCCGATTTCATCTTTGATTCTGATAATATAGACAATCAGAGTTTGTTTCAAAATTTATCTAAGGGGGAAGAGATCATCACCGCTGAGACAAAAGGAGTTAGTAAACTCGGGGAAGAAGTGATATTTTGGGTGAAGGCCACCCCCTTGAAAGATGTGGATGGGCAGATTGTTGGAGCTCTCCAGTCAATGCGTGATATTACTACCATTCGGTCTCTTGAAAACTCTTTAATCCAGAGTGAAGGGCTGATCAGAGGCATTATCGAAGCATCCAAAGATCTGATTGTGGTTCTAGATCAAGATAAACGATATTTGTACATAAATTCAGCATATGAAAAATTCTTTGGATGTGAAAACGGAGACCTGAAAGGTCTGACAATTAGAGAGCATCCACTTCCAGGTGATCAGGAATTCTGGAGCCGGGTCATCGATTCTCATATCCAGACACGACTCGGTAACCGGGTTGAAGTATCGTTTTCATATGATTCCCGGAAAATTTGTCTGGATTGTTATGTAATTCCATTCATCCCCCATTCATCAGAAAAGATCCACATACTTCTTGATTTCCGGGATGTGACTCGTCTGAAAGGAGAGGAGAACACTCTCTGGGAAGATGAAATACCCTTGCAGGAGATCGGAAAACAGATATCACGATTGATCCCTACGATGCAAATAAAAAATTTGAGTTCAGTTATCCCCATACTAGCTATTCTGCTATTTGTATTCCAGGGGAACTTTTTTTAACGAAAAAAAGAATGATGCCCAATATTGGTGATCTCCAGACGTTAATGTATATGATCATCATCTGGATTTTCCACTCCACCTCTTCCTCCAGAGAGAAGATCACACACTGAATTCTCAATTTCCATTAAATAAGACCACCCAATCATGAAGATAATTATACCTTCGCAATTCTGATACTATCCTGAAGAGGAGATCTTTTCTATAAGCCCCGGATCGCTAAAGGTAACGTCAAAAGAGAAGACAATTGAGAAAATACAATGGCAGACCCATTCCAGCGGAAAAATGATGGAGGGGGACTCCATCAGAGTATCAACATGTTGAAAGAGATATCACGATATATCCGGGGTCGTTGTCGCATTAAAATTCAGAAAAATTAATGTGACAGTTACTATTGATCGTATTGATCATATATATTTAATCATGTCTAATTACTAATACCAGTTGCTAAATAAAGGGGAGAGCAATATTGAAAACAACAATTTATTGTACGCATGTCATGGCCCTGGTAACAATCAGGACAATTGCGATTGTATTATGATGAAAAGCAAATCACCAAACCCGGAAATCTCTGGGGAATTATCTGATCGAGATAGCAGAAGATTTAATCAAGGTTTCCCTCCGATGGGAAAGAGGATGGATTTAATATCATTAAAACAATCATATCAAAGTATTAGCTGACCGATGGGACTTTGAAGATATTTCAAAATAATAAAATTTTCAAACCATATTGCCCTTAAGGGCATCGTGACAGATATCCTGAATGGTGTGAGTATTCTTCTGAAGTTCCATCCATCTCTAGCAGGATAACAGATATCGTTTCAAACAGGAAGGAAGTGTATCAACATGAATAGTCATCAAAATGAAAATAATGGTGTCCTTGATGAAAATTCTCTCTGGTATAAGGATGCCATCATTTATGAAGTACATGTCCGGGCATTTTTTGATAGTAATTCTGATGGCATCGGAGATTTTAAAGGACTAACGAAAAAACTGGATTACCTTGCAGATTTAGGTATTACTGCCATCTGGATCCTCCCGTTCTATCCCTCCCCTCTAAAAGACGATGGATATGACGTTTCAGATTATTTCAATATTCATCCTTCGTATGGTACACTGTCTGATTTTCAAAAATTTCTCCTCCAGGCTCATAAGAGAGATATCCGGATAATTATTGAACTCGCCCTGAATCATACATCTGATAAACACCCCTGGTTTCAACAGGCTAGAACCGCTGAACCTGATTCTGATGCCCGAAATTTCTATGTCTGGAGTCATAAACCAGACCGATATCGTGACGCAAGAATAATTTTCAGTGACTTTGAATCATCCAACTGGTCATGGGATTCTGTTGCTCAGGCATACTACTGGCATCGCTTTTATTCTCATCAGCCTGACTTAAATTTTGACAATCTTAATGTTCAGAAAGCAATCAGTCAGATCGTATATTTCTGGCTTGAGATGGGAGTTGATGGTCTTCGACTTGATGCGGTACCATACCTGTTCGAACGGGAAGGAACCAACTGTGAGAATCTTCCTGAAACACATGAATATCTGAAAGACTTGAGGACGCAGATTGATAAAAAATTTCGAAACCGATTACTGCTTGCAGAAGCAAATCAGTGGCCTGAGGATGCTGCAGCATATTTCGGTGACGGGGAT
>JAZDKH010000069.1:0-3067 GCA_043803325.1 Methanobacteriota archaeon
TATTAATATTATTTAATTTGAATATTTAATAAAATCCTCATTCTCACTTTGATAATCCTATTACTGGTTGCAGATTGCAAAACAACAATTCAGAAAACACAAATGCCCCTGCAGTTCAAAAGGTGCAACTGACCGACATAATTCAAATTCAACTACAAGACACCGAAATCCTACTTCTCAACCGACTACGATGGCCACGGTAAAAAAATGTAGTGCCCCTCATATCACATTCGAACTAATAACAATATACTTACTAAACAGCCAGATATTGCAACCGGTTCTAAAATTTACTCGGTTGGAAAATGTTGGGTAATCGTTAAACACGTAAAGATGGGACCAAGGTAAGTGGACATTGTAGAAAGCGCTAAACCAATCTATTATTAATATCCCGGATTAGTAAAATCGGATTAGATATCTTGAATATACATGAAGGGAGGAAAAGAGAGAGGTGATTTATGAGTATCTCTTATGAGGGATGTGAACAAATGTCAGCCACTGAACCATACAGAAGAACATTGCGATGAAACCATTGGGAAAGATAATCCGTCCATTTCGTTGACACAGGATTGCCGAGACTCAACCCCGTGACGATAAAGAATAACGGGGATGAACCCGCTATTCCTTTCAATCTCCCCAGAAAGCCGGCGTATCCATCCGGCACAACAATATCTGACCCGCTCGTTTATAACAGCAATGAATCAGAGCCGAACCCATTTCAGAAGCCCGGATAACTGGCTGATATGATCCATCGAAGTAGCTGCCAGAGCAAGAGGATTTACTGATATTGTCCCATCCTCTGCTTCCTCAATTGAGGTTATCACCAGAGCAGCAAACTCCATTGATTCAGATGCCAGTTTCAGATATTGCCGGTACACGAGGAGAGCGGCAATCGCATTGATCACCGTTGCACCCCCGAGAATCCCGCTCACTACCTCCCATATCATAATCTCCCCCCATACTTCACAAAGTCACGAATCGTCAGATTCCCGGACACAAACCCGGAAGATCGCAGGGTATCGTTTCCGAACTTCTGCGATCCAAAACTCATCATACCGGATCCATTTACATCCAGACCACCGGTAAGACCGGGACCGACTACCCGCGACGTTGCATAATTCCCCTTGTTCAGTATCCCCATTGAGTACAGTTCAGACTCCTCTTCCTGCCCCTGGATATGCCTGATGAATACACAGGCAAGACTATCGGGAGTCAGAGCCGACTTCCCGGAAGCATAATCAGAGACCAGGACCGGACCGGAACTCTTCACAGAGAGATCAGAAACAAGGCTTTCTCCTCCCGTCATGGATCGCGTAATTTCAGATGAATCTGCAGCCATAACACGGGAGGCATACGATCCGTTCGCCGTCTGCCCTGAACTCGCAAGCACGAAGGATCCGTCGGTGACGATTGAAGTACTCAGATAATCAGCACCGACAAGACCCGCGAGAACCAGGAACAAACCACCAGAAACCAGAAATATCCAGTTCATTTTCCCGCCTCGGTTGGAAAAAAGAAATGGATTTACGCGAGAATTCCGCCGGCGTATGCGTCGGCCCAGGTCTCGATAGCAGTGACGATGGCATCTGCTTCATAACTGGAGACGGTGATGGAATCACGTTTCACCGTAACGGTGTATTTCTCCCCGTTGGTGTGATTACACTTGATCTGAACGCTGAACCCATCCTCTGAACTGTCATGGGAAGGGGTTCCACCCATTGCGGTGTTCAGGGCAGCGGTCCCAAGGATGGTACTCACATCGGTGCTGAAACCGCCTGAAGTTGGTGCGGTGATAGAAATCTGTCCAACCGTCTTGGCCTCTGCATTTTCGTACACCACCTTTCCGGTGTACCGCTCGGTTCCCTTCAGACAGCCGTCAATGGTTGCCCCATTCGAGACATAATCCACACAACCCCATGGGTTATTGGTGATGATGTCGGTGATCAGATTCTGAAACGTGGTCATGTTTTCCAGCGGTGCGGTGAGCTTCCGTACAGAACTCTTTACGGTGCTCTTTGCAACAAAGTCTGCCATTTTTTGCCTACCTCCATCCGGATAAACCGGTGATAGTAAATTTGGTTTGAGTATTTAAATAGGTGAAAAAGAATGAGGAACGGGGAGTGAATTATTCTCTAATCTGGGATTAAAGGCGTTTTAAGTGTGGGCAGCCAAAGTTTATGCAATTCGGGGTTTTTTCGTTATTGAATCATTCAGACCATGAATGTATTATCGATATGCCAAGCTCTGTCCTGGTTCTTGAGATTCGTCTAAATTTCTTGAATGGAAGATAGTTCTTCAGCGACTATCTGAACCTATTCTAAGCTCCCTTCCGGAATTTACTAGTTGATAATGATGGGATAGGCTGAGAAGATACCTGTAATGATGTATCTAGATCAAATCCGATCCTTGACTTCACGAATTTTTTCCTTCGAAATATCTACCTTAAGGTGCATTCGAAATTTAGGGGTTCCCCAGATAGAAGGCTTAATTATGGTTCTTCCAATTACCTCTACGGGGTGATATACTGTGATAGTAGTAAATCCATCGTTACTTCAAAGTTAACTCTGTCCGAAACCCTAGTAATCATTATCGCATAGGGAGAGGAGTGAAAAGACTTGGTAACTTCTCTTCCTGTGCCCTGACTTCCTTGACGATCCTGTTTGTTACTACCATAATCAAGGCTATAATTATAAATATACACATCAGGAGGTGCGTAGTTAGATTCAGTTCACCAATAATTCCTGACAATAAGAATCAATCATCATCGAAAAAAAATGTGTTAGATGTGATCCCATGACAATTGTGATGACCCTTCCTAAGAGGGAGCTATCCCGAACAGGAGTTAATATATATTTCGACATTATTATTTATAATTAAGAAAAAAAAGGAATAGTCACTATTAAGGGACTCTTGTAATTACGAACTGATAATTCATAGATCTAAATTGATCTATATTCATTTGAGAAAATATGGAACCGGAAAATCCAAATAAAAATAATAATATTTTTAAGGATTGTTGCATCTCTTACGTTGCCATTTTTGCATTTATAGCATCAATAATTATTTTGCT
>JAZDKH010000070.1:0-9236 GCA_043803325.1 Methanobacteriota archaeon
ATAAGCAATGAGAATAATACCCCGGTAATTACCCCGCAAAACGAGACCCAGAAGATTCAGACTACTACAGAGTCTTCTGTTATCTCTCCTGCAATGACCCCGACTCTGGAACCATGGGTATCTTCATCTCTCTGGGATGGACCGGTTATCCAACCACCCAAAGAACTCAGTGCCAGTGTTTCGGGTAATAAAGATGCAATTGATCATACGATCACGGTAACGTTCAATGGGGGAGGTGGACAGCAACTTATTAGGGATATCCGGGTCAGGACCATCCTGGATGGAGGCCAGGTAGGAGTCAGCTCACTCGGGAAGAATAAGGGAGACAGTATTGTAATCCAGGGGACTAATAAAACTGACCGGATAGAGGCAGCAATATGGTTTATGGATAATAATATGTATAAGATATATGATCAGAACTTCACAGAAAATAAGTCCCCAATGCCATCATAGTTCTTTCAAAGGACATTTTTCTCCCTTTTCCTTTCTCTCATTATAAATTCTCCATTCGGTGATATTATAAGACATAATTGGTAATTTATGATACTTACCTTAATGGAGAGAAAAGTGGCCCACATCGATATGACAACGGCCAGTAGTGATGAGGGGGTAAATGAAGAGGGTATCGTTCATTGAACTCTTCGAGAACGTTTATGTATCAATCACAACTTTTGGAGATCACGTATTTTATATGCTGACAGGGTTAAACCAAAAGCATAAGGAGATTCTCGGGCTCATGGGGGTTATATCTCAATACCAATGCTATTATGAGAACTATTCAGGAAACCAGGGCTTAAAATCATCGAACAGTGAGATCATATCTTTTCTATTCTGAAATATCGTTAAGGAGCCACCGCCAGACGGGCATAATTATGATTCGGACCTCACCCATAATCAGAAGTTCCTCCTCATCGTTTGTCAGAATGAATCCTGACTTTAGCCCAAAATATTCTGTTGCTCCCAGGATACCTCCTATTTCTCGTTCCCGGTTTTCATGTGTCAGCTCGAAGCATACCTGGAGAGCTCCGGTGATGTTAGGGCCTTCTTTTGTGATAAAATCGCATTCCCGTTTATCCAGAAAATAATATACTTCCTTACCGCGTCGGAGCAGTTCGACAAAGACAATATTTTCTAAAAGCCGCCCCTTATTTGGTGAAAGTGAGAATCCTCCCAATATCCCAAATGCAGTATCGATACAATAGCACTTTCTTGGTGAATTGAGTTGTTTTTTTACTGAATAATCAAACCGTAACAGTTCAAAGAACAGGTACGCACTATGCAGGTAGGTGATGTATTCCTTGACCGTGATGGCATTTGTCAGTCCCAGAGTTTTTTTAAGGGAGTTATAGGTAAAGGGGAGAGAGACGTTTGATATCAGAATGCCCACAAGTTCACGTATTAGTCGTTGTCTCCGGATAGCATACTTGGCAATAATATCCCGGTACAGGATATTATCATAGAGTGTTTTAATATATTCAGGGTCGTGATGTATGAGATATTCCGGCATTCCCCCATTCTCAACATATTTTGCGAATGATGTAATCAGGGTGACCCGCTCTTTTGGAATATACAGGGAATCCTTTCTCACCCTGATTTTTTTAAAGCAGAGGAATTCAGCAAAAGAGAATGGAAATATTTCGAAGAGTTTGTATCTTCCGGTGAGCCTGGTTCCGAATTCCCTGCTGAGGAGGGATGCATTTGAACCGGTGATAACAATCTTCTTTCCCTCGTCCTGGAGCCGCCGAACGAACGTCTCAAACCTGGCAATATTCTGGATTTCATCAAAAAAATAGATATCAGGTGGTCCATACATCTCTATCAGAACTTCGTTCAAAGTTTCGAACTCTTCTGCGGGAAATGTAAGGAGCCGTTCATCTTCGAAATTCACATAACAGTAGTGGGTTTTTGTCCGCATGATCTGTTTAAGGAGTGTTGATTTCCCGCATCTCCGGATACCAGTAAGAATGATTACCCGGTTGTCCTCGAACGCATTGAGAACCTGATCAAGGATGAAACGGCGAACAGAGTCATCTTCATGATCAATTCGTGCTTTCTGCTGGTGGACCAGGTGTCTCAGGAGCTCCTTTGAAACCATACTAATTACTGATTAGTAGAATGAGATATATCTTCTCATTTGTAATGAGCACTATGCATGGGTATCATGTACCCAGATCAGAAACCTGGTTGTATTTTTTGATGCCAGACTGATCTGATGAGATCCATATCCTTGATATGATCCAAAAACGCCTGGATTCCCATTCACGAACTATTCACATTGTCTCCTCCTCCCCTGTAGCAGAAAATGCCCTCATACCCGACGCCTTCACGGCCGGGTATACTCTGCAGAGAACTGAGGAGATGGCCATGGGTTTTTTCAGTACAAACCATTTTACCCGGTGAACCCGCATTAAAAGGTTAGCAATTATTCAGGAAAATTATCAACTCAGGAATTAGAGGCACGAGTAGGGTATACCAAGATCAGGATGATATACCATGAATAGAAATAATATAAAATCAAAAACTGCGAACCTGCTCATATTATCCATTATCTCACTTACGATTCTCATCGGTCTTTATCTCATCAGTCTTCAGAACTATCTTCTGTTTCATGGAATCGTTGAACTCGCCGGTATCGCGGTAGCATTTTGTATTTTTCTCATCATCTGGAACACCCGCAGGATCATTACCAGCACGTTCTTTCTGATCACGGGCATATCATTCTTGTTTGTTGGAAGCATCGATCTCTTCCATACTCTTGCATATAAAGGGATGGGAGTATTTCCCGGAGCGAGTGCAGACCTGCCTTCTGAGCTCTGGATTGCTGCCCGGGCCTTCCAAAGTATCACGTTCTTCATTGCTACCCTGTATATCGGAAGATCAATAACAAAAAATAGACGATATGATACTGATATTATCATCGTAGTATGTACACTGATCTGTAGCGTTCTGTATGCAAGTATTTTTGTCTTCCATAATTTCCCCTCTTGTTTCATTGAAGGGAGCGGGCTGACCCCATTCAAGATCATCAGTGAATATATTATATCTGCAATTTTTATCGCGACAATTATTGTGTTATATGTGAAACGGAGGGCATTTGTTCCTGAAGTCTGGCAACTACTGGCTGGCGCCAGTATGGGTATGATCCTGGGAGAACTGGCGTTCACATCGTATATCAGTGTATATGGATTCATGAATATGCTCGGCCACCTCTTTCGCCTGATTTCAGTATATCTTTTTTACCGTGCTATTGTTGTCGTAGCGTTGACCCAGCCATATAACCTCCTTTTTTGGGAACTCAAAGAGAATGAAAAGGCTCTCCAGGAAAGTGAGACGAGATTCCGTTCGCTTTTTGATCATATGGAAGAGGGAAATGCACTTCATGAACTCGTCTATGATGATCATGGTCAGGCAATTGATTACCAGATTATTGCCGTGAATCCAGGATATGAGAGGATATTTAGTGTTTGCCAGGATGACGTTATCGGGAAGAACAGCCGTGATACATGCGATGCACCTGAACCTCCCCATCTTGATATTTATTCTCGTATCGAACAATCAGGGCAGGCGGAGTCATTTGAGGAATATTATCCAGACCAAGAGAAATATATGACAATTTCTGCTTATTCCCCGAAGAAAGGACAGTTTGCTACGATGTTTACTGATATCACCCACCGTAGGCAGGCAGAGAAAGCACTTCATCAGCTTATTATTGATTATCGGACGATCCTTGAGAATGTCCCTGCGATGATATGGTATAAAGATACTGAAAATAATTTTATCAGAGTCAATTCCGCTGCAGCAGCAACACTTGGAAGATCGATATCTGATATTGAGGGGAAGAGTACGAGTGAGATCTTTCCCGATTCGTCAGATTCCCATTATCTGGATGATAGAGAGATAATTTCTACCGGAAAAGAAAAACTCGATATCATCGAAGAAATTACCACCGCCAGTGGAGAGAAACTATGGATAGAAACCGATAAAATACCGCTCCGGGATAATTACGGGAATATAACGGGAGTACTCCTGGTCTGTGATGATATCCCTGAACGGAAAAAAGCAGAGGATGCTCTCATTCAGGCCAATAAAAAACTCAACCTGTTATCAAGCATCACCAGGCATGATATCGGGAATGAGCTCCAGATAATTTTTGGATGTCTTGGTTTTGTGAAGGAAAAAAACCTGAATCCTCCTCTTAATGAGTATATCGAGAATGCATATATTTCTGCACTCAATATAGAGAGGCAGATCGCTTTCACCCGGGATTACCAGGATATCGGAGTACATTCTCCGATCTGGCAGGATATCAAAACCATGATCTCTCAAGCGGTACGAACCTTAGATATACTTCCAATTCAGATTCACATTGAGATATCAGGTATTAAAATATATGCGGATCCCCTCATGGGGAAAGTGTTTTTCAATCTTGTTGATAATGCAAAGCGATATGGAGAAACGATCACCGAGATTAAATTCTCCGGATTCGAAAGGGCGGGAGGATATATCATCATCTGTGAAGATGATGGGGTAGGGATACCGGATGAGTTCAAATTGAAGATTTTCAACCGCGAGCACTTTACACATACCGGGTTCGGACTCAATCTGTCACGGGAGATTCTTGAGATCACCGGAATAACCATCACCGAGACGGGTGAACCAGGCAAAGGAGCGAGGTTTGAGATCCGGGTGCCGGAAGGGAGATATCGGAATACGCTGGCTGATAGTTCATAAGGAAACAACCGATGAAATCTGACCTGCATAATAATCTCACCGCTTGGGATATACTCCGGGAACATAAGATGAACATCGTGGCCCCCTCCGGAAAATATTTCCGCGATTGTTTCTTCTCGTTTTTCCCTTTTCTGGCTCTTATTCAGCGTCTATCGCATACAAACCGGGTATACCATCATTTTAAAATTGTTTTTATCCAGTACCTTGTTCTCTAAATGATGGGTCTGACATTCAGTAGATTTAAGCCGCCTCATGACTACCTTAATCCCCATTATGAACGAAAATAATCAGTCTCTGAAGATCGAAAATATTGTTGCTTCAGGATCTATCGCCGATACCATCGATCTTGAAATGATCTCTGCTAAAATTGAGACCTGTGAACTTAATAAAAAAAGGTTTCCTGGTGCGGTTTACCGGATACAAAACCCGAAAATGGCAATCCTTATTTTTAGTTCTGGAAAAGTAGTCATGACAGGAGTCAAAAGTCAGGAAGACCTTACCTGTGGTCTGGATATACTCATTCAGAAGATGAAAGAGGTTGGGGTAACCTGTCATGATACACCAGGGGTAGCCATTACCAACATGGTCTGTTCTTACGATATAGGCGCCAAAATAAACCTGAATAAGATGATTATGTCGCTAAGCCTTGAGAGAATTGAGTATGAACCTGAACAGTTTCCCGGGCTCGTATATCGTATTGAAAATCCCAAAGTCGTTGCTCTTGTCTTCTCATCGGGAAAAATTATTCTTACCGGGGGAAAAAATATGGAAGATGTGGAGAAAGGACTTGCAGTCCTCGAACAGAAGATATTCAGTATTTAGATCTGAAACGCAGGTCAACTCATATTTTCGTTCCCTGGATTGTATCTCTTTTAATTCCATTCTATCTTCTCAATCAGAATCCTAGGGATGAGATAACCCATCCCAAAAAAGAATCCATTCTAGTGCGACATTTGATATTACTTATAGGCCGTTCATTTTATCTCATATTAAGGATAATTCCTTTTCATTGTGACCACCATCCTTTATGTTGATGATGAACCAGCCCTCCTTGATATCGCAACATTATTTCTTGAAAAAAATAGTGAATTCAAGGTTCTGATTGCTCTTTCAGCACAAGAGGGTCTGGAAATTTTTCGTTCCCACAAACCGGAGGCTGTAGTTTCAGATTTTCAGATGCCGGTCATGGATGGTATGGAATTATTAAAAAAGATTCGAAAGATCAGTTCAGTTCCATTCATCATGTTCACAGGAAGAGGGAATGAGATAGTCGCAATGGAAGCAATAAATAATGGTGCTGATTATTACATTCAGAAAGGAGCAGATCCCAGGGCTTTGTTTTCGGAACTGACCTATAAATTACGGCTTGCGATATCAGGTCATCGTTCTGATTCTGAGGAGCAACGAACAAAGAAAACTATCAGAACCCTTATTGACAAGACCTATAATGCAGTAATTATTCAAACGCCAGAGGGACGCATTTTTGATGTAAATGATACCATGCTGAAGATGTTTCATCTCACCCGTGAAGAAGCTCTTACCTATTCAATCAATGATCTAACCGGACCTGGTGCTCCGACAGAAAAAAGAACAGACATTATCTCACGTGTACTGGCTGGTGAAGATCAGTTTCTGGTATGGGAAGCCAGGCGGCCTCATGACGGGTCAGTCTTTCCAATTGAGAAGTTTCTTACCCGGATAAATTTTGGTCCGAATATATACATTCTGTCCAATATCAGGGATATTTCAGAAATAATAGATAATAATGAAAGAGACGCGATTATTCAGCATGCAATTCATCATGTACCGGAAGGAATTATCTGTTCAGATATCGAAGGACATATCCGGTTTATCAATACGATCTGGTCTGACCGGCTCGGACTGGATGGATCTGATAAGCAAGATATGATGATCTCCTTAATCGATCCTTCTCTCACTCCGGAGGTGTGGAACGAGTACGTTGAGAAATGTCAACGAAAAGAAGAGGAGGTACGAATGAGTGTACATCGTGATCATTCAGGCAGAGAAATCCCTGTCGAGATAACAAGTTCATTTTTTCAAAATCAAGAAAAGAAATATGTCTGCATGTATATCAGGGAGAGACATTCAGAGGGATAATAATCCTACCAGGGCGGCCAGGATCTCGGTGATCTCCCATACGGTTAAACCGCTCGATATCAGTCCAATTTCGCTTCAGATTGAGATATCGGGGATTGAAATATATGCTGATTCACTCATGGAGAAAGTGTTTGATAATCTTGTTGATAATGCGAAGAGGTATGGAGAAACAATCACTATGATTCGGTTCTCCAGATTCGAAACGACGGAGGGTTACCCCATCATCTGCGTGAATGATGGTGCAAGAATACCGGATGAGTTCAAGGCGAAAATTTTTAACCGCCATTATTACAAGCATACCGGATTTGAACTCAATCTTCCACAGGAGATCCTTAAGATCACCGAAATAACTATCGCCCAGACGGGTGAACCGGGAAAAGGAGCACGGTTTGAGATCCTGGAGCCGGCTGGGAAGTTTTGGATTCATCAGATGGATGAGCAATGACCGAACCTATTCACATCCTTTATGTTGACGATGAACCTGCCTTGCTTAATATCGGGAAACTATTCCTTGAGAGAACTGAAGATTTTATAATAACAACTCTCGAATCAGCTTGTGCAGCCTTCGATATTCTCAATACCCAATCATTCGATGCCATTATCTCTGATTACCAGATGCCGGAGATGGATGGAATAGAATTTCTGATAAAGGTCAGGAATTCGGGAAATACCATCCCTTTTATTCTGTTTACGGGAAGGGGTCGTGAAGAAGTAATAATCCAGGCACTTAATGAAGGGGCTGATTTTTACCTGCAGAAAGGTGGAAATCCGGGTTCTCAGTTTGCTGAACTTGCCCACAAGATCCGCCAGGCGGTAAAACAGAGAAGATTAGAAGCGAGCGTCAGTGATCATGAACGCCGTGAGAAAGATATCATCAACTTCCTCCCTGACGCAACATTTTCCATCAATACGGAAGGGATTATTATCGCATGGAACCGGGCAATGGAGACGTTGACCGGACTCAGTTCTTCTGATATGCTTGGATCGGGAAATCATGAATATTCTCTCCCCTTCTACCATGAACGCCGTCCATTGCTCATTGATCTGGTACTGAGAGATGATCCAGATGTGTATTCGAAGTACTCTACAATAAAACGGGACGGTGATCATCTCTCTGCCGAAATTTCAATCTCACACTTTCACGAGGGTACTGGTGCATCATTCTGGTTCACCGCCTCACCACTCTACGATAATCAGGGCATTATCGTCGGAGCGATTGAATCGATCAGGGAGATAACCGAGAGTAAGCGGGCAGAAGAAGCATTACGGCTCGACGAATCCCGTCTTGAAACTCTGCTCAAACTAAACCAGATGATCGGTGAATCAGTACATGATATTACAAACTTCGCCTTGGAAGAAGCGGTACGGCTTACTGGGAGCACAATCGGGTACATTGCATTTGTAAATGAAGATGAATCCATGCTTACTATGCATGCCTGGTCCAGGGAAGCAATGGAGGAATGCCAGGTACGAGAGAAGCCACTGATCTATCCGGTAACTTCAACCGGGCTATGGGGTGAGTCTCTCCGGCAGAGACGCCCCGTCATCACCAATGATTATGCAGCACCAAGTTCGCAGAAAAAAGGAATCCCGAAGGGTCATGTGCACCTGATACGACACCTGAGCACGCCCATATTTGATGGGGATCATATCGTCGCTGTTGTCGGGGTAGGGAACAAGAGCAGGAGTTACGATTCATCTGATATTCGCCAGCTTGAACTTCTTATGAGCGGAATGTGGACAATCATTTCCCGAAAGCAGATGATGCAGGAACTCTTCCAAAAACACGAAGAACTCCAGGCTGCGTACGAGGAGATATCTGCAACAGAAGAGGAACTCCGGTTTCAACTTGGAGAAATGACCCGGCAGGAACAGGCATTGCGGGAGAGGGAACTCAAGTACCGTGATATTTTTGAAAATTCTGTTACCGGGTTATTCAAGACAGCACCTGATGGTCAGTTGATCACCGCAAATGATGCACTTGCCCGAATGTATGGATATTCCCATGCTCGAGAAATCTTTCAAGCACCCATGAATGTCAACGAGCTTTATGCTAATCCAAAAGATCGGAAGGAACTTCTTCGTATTCTTTCTGAAAAAGGGATTGTGGAAAACTTTGAAACCACACACCTTAAACAGGATGGAACTGGTTTCTGGGTCTCGATAACAGCACGGACGATCCGTGATGCAGATGGCACGGCGCTCTTTAATGACGGTACAATTATCGATATCTCACCGCGTAAGCGGGCAGAAGAAGCTCTCAATGAAGCAAACCAAAAACTTCGGCTGCTCACCGGTCTTACCCGCCATGACATCTTCAACCAACTATCTGCCTTAAAGGGCTTTCATGATCTGGCGATGGAAGAATCTAATCCTGTTAAATTAAA
>JAZDKH010000071.1:0-3819 GCA_043803325.1 Methanobacteriota archaeon
ATCCAGCGGTTGTTCTCATCAGCATCTCCGCTTGAGGGGCATTATATCACCGGTATTCTCCTGGAAGATATGCGGATCGGAGTTGGAGAAGGGAATATTCGGGATGCTATAGCAAAAGCGTTCGGAGTAGATGTCTCGCTCGTGGACTTTGCCCAACAGGTGCAGAATGATATGGGGGCCGTAGCAGTTCTGGCCAGGAACGGAGAAGAAGCCCTGAGGGGGGTCAGGATGCAGATCTTCCATCCTGTCAGGATGATGCTTGCCAGGCAGGGGACGATATCGCAGGTTCTTTCTGAAGTCGGATCCATCGCGGTTGAGTTCAAGTATGACGGAGCCAGGTTCCAGTTTCATAAACAGGGGGGAGCAGCCAGAATGTACTCCCGGCGGCTTGAGGATGTCACCGATGCCTTGCCTGACGTGGTCTCGATGCTCCTTGGGGCAACGGACCACGATCTGATCATCGATGGTGAGGTCATTGCTATTCATGATGGTAGGCCGATGCCGTTTCAGAATGTTCTCAAACGGTTCCGGAGAAAGCACGGGGTGGCTGATGCGGTAGATGCTACTATGCTGGTTCCGAATGTGTTTGATATTCTGTATCTTGATGGGGAGATGCTGCTTACGAAGCCCTTTTCAGAACGCCGGGAGATTCTCTCCCGGGTTTTGAGTCAGTATATGACGCCGCAGCTGGTGAGTGATGATGCAGACATGATTGAGGCGTATTATCATCAGGCGCTGGATGCCGGACATGAAGGAGTGATGCTGAAACTTCTGGGATCCCGATATACTCCTGGTCTGCGGGGAAAGGACTGGGTGAAGATAAAGCCTGAGGTTGATACGCTGGATCTGGTGGTCGTCGGTGCTGAGTGGGGAGAAGGAAAACGTGCTCATGTCTTCGGTTCTTTCCTGGTGGCAGCTCGAGAGGATGACCGATTGATTCCCGTGAGTCGTGTGGCAACCGGGCTCTCAGATGAACAATTGCTGTGGTTGTATGAGACCCTTCAGGAAGATGTGATTCGGACTGAGGGGAAGATGGTATATTTTGAACCCAGGTTGATCTTTGAGATCGGATATTCAGAGATCCAGCAGAGTCCGAATTATGAAGGTGGGTATGCCCTCCGGTTTCCAAGGTTTGTACAGGTGAGGGAGGATAAGGATATTAGGGAGGCGAATATGATAGGGGATATCAGTATGGCGTATAATAATATACGGCCTTCGGCCGGTTAGGGGGTACCCAAGTTTCGATGCCCTTCGTTTAAGTCAACACGGGACGGAATGAAGCAGTCGTGTCAGTATTTATCTTCTCCAGAGTAATCAGTAATTTTTGTTATGCCCTTAATGTGTATCCTGAATATATTTCCCCCCTAACTATACTTTTTGCTGCAATTGATGAAGGTATATTTAAGATTATAACGAGTGAACATACCTTTGGAACGTTTTCATCAAACTGATAAAGGTACGGGATGGATAGATAGACTCATAATCTACGTTATCTGATGTTCAAAGGTTTTTTCTCATTGATTTCAAAGACCCGAAAGCCCTGATTCCCAAAACAGTAAATCACAAATAACCGAATCTTAGCCTCCGGGTACTCATGATTCAGCCCTTCAGCATATCCTTTGATCTGTTGAATATCCTTATCCTGGGCTGAAAACTTCTCAATGGTACTCTTCATTCTGGTCCATTCGGTGTTTGAATAGTATTTGAATTCAATTACCCATCGGAGTCCGGCGAATCTTTCGTGATACTTTCCTACAAACTCAAGATCAGTTCTTTCCTGTGGATAAAATCGTTCCAGGTTCCAGGTAAACCAGGTTCCGAGATATCTGCTGCAGAGTTCATAGAATGTGGTCCGGTAAAAATTCTCATTAAACTGGGCAAAAACAGCTTCAGGGAGTTGTTCGATGTATATACGCCAGTAGTCTGCAAAAAGTTTCGACAGATCCGGGTGGGTGACAAACCCACGCATCATATCTTCATACCTGGTTGAGACATCAATGTGCCAGAGTTCGTTGAAATATTCAACAAAGATCTTTCGCATATTCATATTAGGGAGTCGGAGCGTGAACTGGTCTTTTCGGGTTAGCATTCCAAGATAAAATAATGATATCGGGTAGTATGCCTTATCAAAGAACTGGGTTTTATTAAACTTGGTAACCAGGTAGTCATCATCATATGCAATACTGTCCGACTGGATTAGTTCAGTTACTATCTCTTGGGTGTCCTCTGCACGACTGGTGATTCTCTGTACCCAGGAGAGGTCTGTGCGGAGATTAAGATCTGTCAATTGTTTGGGAATGATCTTCTGATCACAAAACTGTCGCAGGAAGAACATGAGCATCGTGGAGTTGTATACTGCTTCACCAGTTGGATCTACAAAGGAGTACCCATTATATTGATTTTTGATAACCTCATCAACTTGATGACGGGTAGAAGGATCGATTTGATAATCCTGATATATCAAGTCGAGAAGAATATTTACTTCAGCCTGAGTAAAACCTAGCATATGTTCGAACGAAGGATCAAGTGTCAGAAATGTCCCGATGTTGAAGCTTGAAGTAAGATCATCAATGGTTATCGGGAGAACTCCGGTGATAAAGATATTTTCTAATGCTCCGGTCTGTCTTCCCTCTTTGAGTACTTTGAAAAATGTACGAAGAAAACCATCTCCTGTGGTAATATACTGATAAACATGGTCGTGATAGTTGGTTATGAGCTGGTTGGCAAAGTTGTCATATTCGTCAATGATAACATAGACTCTTGGGTGTCCTGAATTTTGAAGATAATTAAGCCAAATGGTGAGATTTGTTGCGACATCATCATCAGATCTTATCTCTGGCATAGAAGCCATGATGTCACGATAGGCATATTGCATTCCTCTGATACGTTCATTACAATATCGCCTGAAATTATACTCAATATCTTTCAGATCAGAGGAGACTGAAATAACTGAAAAATCAAGTTTTAGTACGATAAACAGATTATGGTTCTTTGTCGGATGCTGTCCGATCCAAGTATGACTAAAGAGCTCCTCAAACCTGGGTGCCTCCTGGAGATCATAGTAATACTGGAGCATTGAGCATAAGAGTGATTTTCCAAATCTTCGGGGTCTCAGAAAGACTGGGTTTTGAATACTTTCGAGTTTCTCAATAAATTTGGTTTTATCAATGAAGAAGGAGTTTTTTGTTATTAACTCTGCATAGTTCATTATTCCATACGGAATGCGTCTCATATTTTTTTCTCCAGACAGGGGATTAGTCTATAGATAGTTCACTGATTAAATAAATACCATGGCGGTTGTATCATCTTAAACCGGTTTAGGAAAGGCTTGTCAGATATCTGGATGCTGAAACTTCCGGGCTTCTGGTTTACCCCGGGTCTGCGGGGATAGGACCGGGTGGCAACCAGCCTCTCATATGAGCAGTTATACTGGCTGTACGGAGGCCTTCAGGGGGATGTTATCCGGAGTGAGGGTGAGAAACTGCATTTCGAGCCTAAGATGGTGTTTGAGATTGAATACTCAAAAAATTAGCAGAGTCTAAATTATGAAGGGAGGTTTGCACTCCGGGTCCCAAGGTTTATCCCGCTCCGGGAGGCGAATACGATAGAAGATATTTGGAGGATATATAGCCAGGAATGATTTGTAAGATAATGTACAATTATACGCTGTTTTCAATGATATTCACTATATTTAAATATTATAAAGTAAAATGGCTATAAATGATAAATCGTGGGAAAGAATCATGTGTAATATGTGTTTTTTCGATTTTAATATTATCTTTTTTTGGGATAGGTATCATTTTAGCAGATAGTGAAATC
>JAZDKH010000072.1:0-6892 GCA_043803325.1 Methanobacteriota archaeon
TCGATAATTATGGGGGCGATCAAAAATTCTGAACGTTCGATCATCGAGTATCAGACAGGGAATGTCCTGATCAGTCCAAAGGATAATGAACAATACATCGAGGATGCGAGTGGCCTGTTAGATAAACTTAACCGGATACCAGGGGTTATCCGGGCTTCTGCCCACTACTCACTAGGAGCGACACTACGCAATGAAGGAAACCGGGTAGGAGCCACAGTGATAGGAATACGTCCTAATGATGAACGGATGGTCACTGGAACATGGAAGAAGATGAAAGAGGGGGAGTACCTCTCTGATGGAGAGACCGGTGAGGTTATCATCGGTATTCAGACCGCTGGTCACAAAGATGAGGCCGATGATATGGGTCCAAGTCTTGGATATGTCAGGGTAGGTGATCCTGTAACCGTCGATTATACCAACGGAGTCTCACGTGAGTACAGAGTAAAAGGAATCATAGAGACCCGGTCCTATCAGGCAGATATGGATGTATTTGTCACTTGGACAGAGATGGAGGGTGTTTTAGGTCACCCCATAGATCTGGCTTCAGGAATGATCATCAAGACCGCTCCTGACGTCCCTGAGGCACAGGTTAAACAACAGATCCTCCGGTTCGGAGTGCAGGAGAAAGTGCAGACATGGCAGGACTTACTTGAGGAAGCTTTTGGAAGGGCTATTGAGAGTTTCTCGATCATCAACAGCGTTACAGTCATCGTCAGTCTGGTGATCGCTATCGTTGTTCTCTTCATTGTGATCATGATCAAGACCCTGAACAGCAGGCGTCAGATCGGTGTTTTGAAAGCACTCGGCGTTGAGAAGAGTATCATTATCCATAACTATCTCTTTCAGGTTCTTCTCCTGACCATGGCTGGTACCGTTGTGGGGGTGATGATCGTAGAAGGGATGGTCGGTCTGTTGACCCTCTTCCCAATTCAGTTTCCTGACGGTGATGTTGTACCCTATGTAACCATGGGTGATCTCATCTCGAATACGATTCTGCTCTTCGTAGCCGCCACCATTGCCGGATATGTCCCTGCATGGCGGGTTGCAAGTGAAGATATCATGACTGCGATGCGGAGCTGATCATGATCGAGGTAGGAGATCTCTGTAAAGTCTATCAAATGGGGAAGGTGAGTGTAGATGCACTCCGGGGGGTTACCCTCATAATAGAAAAAGGGGAGTTTGTTGGCATTATGGGGGCAAGTGGGTCAGGAAAATCCACACTTCTCCATATGATCGGGCTCCTTGACAAGCCAACCTGCGGGAAGATCCTCATCGGTGGCATAGATGTATCTACCCTCTCTGATCATCAGAAGACGAAGTTCAGACTGAAACGGTTAGGATATGTGTTTCAGGATTATGCTCTGATGCCTGAACTGACGGTTGAAGAGAATGTGTACCTGACTTCGATGGTCAGGGGAACGATTGAAAAGGAGTATAAAGCACAAACAAAGGATATTTTGACACGTATCGGATTGGAACAGCGACATGATGCCCTACAGAGTGAACTCTCCGGTGGTCAACAGCAACGAGTATCTGTTGCCCGTGCCGTTGTCAATCGTCCTGAAATTCTCTTTGCGGATGAACCCTGTGCAAACCTGGATACAGAGAATTCAAAGATTGTCTTAGATCTCTTCAAGCAGATCAATCATGAACTTCATCAGACGATCGTTATGGTCTCCCATGAAGAGTGGCATATGCAGTATTTTGACCGGGTGATAAAACTCAGGGATGGAAGAGTGATATTTGACGGGCCGCCTGATATGATACATCACACCCGAGAGTAATAATTAGAAAAAATTCACCGGGAATATGTAATCCCATCGTTCTCTCCTTTAAAACTTCCCACCTTTTACCCTGAATTTCCCATAATCGCATAGGAACTACGAATGATGTTCAGTCCGATTAAATTGTTGGAACCCTGTAAGGCTCGAACTCATAAGAATTTCAATATCGAAAGGAATATGGGTCTTTAAGGGTAGGAAATACCAGATCATAAAAATAATTTAGATTCTTTAAGTAACTCTACAAAACATTACTATTCGGCTTCTCAATATTCTCATTGATATCCCCCCTACAACCAATTGGTTCAAA
Organism: Methanobacteriota archaeon; assembly: GCA_043803325.1. GTDB lineage: Archaea > Halobacteriota > Methanomicrobia > Methanomicrobiales > Methanospirillaceae > Methanospirillum. The sequence continues at coordinate 2,092 of JAZDKH010000072.1, forward strand.
GGGAGAACCAGATCAATTTTGGCTATTTATATATCTCAACCACCCATCTTGTGACATGCGTCGGAGAAACGGCGATAGAGAGATTTACTCATGAGACACAAAAAGGGGGTACAGAATATCTGGCTCCATATCTCTCTACAAAAAAACGAAGGAGTGAAAAAAGTGACTGATACATCATGAAGAGAAAGACGGTTACCCAGGCAGTAACCCTTCTCCTCCTCATCGTAACCATCGTCTGTGCCATCACTGGCTTAATCAAATGGCCGGGTCTTATCACAGCTCTGGGACTATCATATCGTCAGGTACCAGTGGCTCTGATAACCAATGTCCATGACTGGTCAGGTTTACTTATGGCAGGACTCGCAGCCGCCCATATATTCCAATTCAGGGGTATGATGAAACAAATGACCAGAGGATTACTCCAATAGGAGTCAACAATGAATAAAAACTACATTATATTGATAATTCAGATATTCTGTCTCGTTAGTTTTGCTGCCAGTATAGTCAGCAGTGCACAGCCATCAAAGAGTACAGATGGGTGTCAGAATCCCCTGCTTGTGACCTCTACTGAAACCAAAAAGATAAGTTCTGATGCTTCAGGAAACCTCACACTCATTGATGAGAATACTATCGCTGAAGCGGATTCACTCGCAGGAACGTGCCCAAAAGGATTCCACTGTAGTTGTCCAGGATGTCCACTATTTAGCGATCTTGACGAGGATAACTTCTGCGATCATGGTGAAGAGCCTGATGCCTTACCAGTAATCTGAAAAATGGTTTGAAGGATGATCAGGGTGAGATGAGAGATCAAACACTTTTTTTGTCAATCAGGGATACTCAACATGAACTCATCTTTTAAAAATCGTGGTTAAAGTTCTGTATCAGAGTTTCTCAATAGTAACCCGGACGCGGTCACCCGTGACGAACCCGTGATCTTTCGGAACATCGATGTTAAACCAAAGTGTGCCCGGGTCTTCCTGGGTATTATCCTGTGACATCAGACAATCTTTTTTATCGTTAATATCTGCGATAAATTCAACTGGAGATTCAAATGTGACAATGGTCTTCATCAGACCCATTAGTTGGAGGAAAAAAAGGTTAAATCTTTGCAGGACCGACCATCCAGGTGGTGCTGTTTGAATAGCTCCACCTGACTATGGATATCTCCTGACATATCTCTGCCAGAATCGCCATATTGGTGCCTACCTCCTTGGAAGACAGACCCAAATCTTTTGCAATATATTTGGATTTAAAATAATGTCTGCCTGATCCAAGACCATTCCGGAGATAAGTAATGAGCCGCGTCTGCGTATCATTGTACTTCTCTCTCAATCGTGTGTGTGATGGCATTATTTGACCTCCATCAGCATATATAGAGATCCGAGTGTAGGCATATAAAGGTGCCTTAATGTCAATGATTGATCATGAGAAAACAAGGGGAAAAAAAGAAGTGAATTCACTCGACTGGGAACTCAGATATCTTCTCTGAAAGTTTTTCAGTCACTTCTGGTTTCATTCCTTCAACAAATTTTATACTTCCAACAACCAGGTGCCCGCCCCCGTTTATTCCTGCTCCCGGAAGCAGTTCTCGAAGCTCACGGACCATCAGAGGAATATTCATGAGAACACCACGGGATCTGAGAACAACAAAATCAGGGCCAAATCCAAGCGTAACCACCGGTTCACCGGCATATTGCTGGCAGAGGCGATCATGTACCTCACCGCAGGTCTTGCCTGGTGGCGGGAATGTAAATTTCTGGGCGTGAATTTCCACATCAATTTTAAAGAGGTGCGCCCCGTTACTCAGTCGTGATTGCACCACGTGCGGCATACAGGTCTTGACCTGTTCAGTAATTGCCGTATTTGCTTCGCTTTCAAGAAGAGAAACCATCTGAAGATGCCGTTCATGATTACCGTTTAGATCAAGGATATCTTTTATCAGTTCTTTTCCATCGTTGAACCGGAGGTAGAACTGAATATAGTCAAGAGCAAGCGCGATACGCTTGCACTCCTCCTCTGAGAACCGGTCAGCGGACAACTCAAGATATCTGCTCCTTTCCGGTGCCTCACTCCGATCTGCTACGCCCGCTACTGCGGCAATATGCCGAATCTGTTTATCAACACTGGGGCAGATAAGTCGGGCAATCTCGGTTCCAAGCATCCCGGCAGTGACACCGTAGTCCCCACCGACATGATACGGGTTGACATGGGCCTCAAGGTATTGATCCACAATCTCGTCAGGATGATGATGGTCAAAGACGATCATCGGGATACCGTAGACCTTTGCCATCTTCATAGCAGGCAGATCCTCTTCCGTTGAACCATTATCAGTCAGGAGTACAAGTGGCATCTTCTGCCCGAATCTGATATTGTCCCGGGTCGCATAATCGAGATCCCTGACGATATCCTCTATCTCATAGAAGGGTGCTTTCGATGGAGCACGTTTGAACAGATAATAATCTGAATCATAATCACCACCAGACTCGTTGATAAGGGCGATAACTGCCTGCTCAATTGATACGGCAGAGCAGATCCCATCAGCATCAGCATGGTGCCGAAGAAGGATGGGTTGCGCAGTGAAGATAGCACGACGAATGAGTCTTGCAATCTTACGCATCGCTGGCCTGAGCTTCTCAAGCACCTCACTCTCAACAAGGAGCGGGATCTCTGCAGGCTCTGCCCTGATATCGATAGCTCTCTCAATACCGGCAAGCACCTCATCAGCCTCAGCACCATGAAGGACAGTAATATTTTCGAGTTCTATCTGGACCTGACCACCACGTTGCATGACCTCCCCGGATGCCCGGACCACATCCCCCTGATCTGCTTCGGGAAATGCCCGCTTCCCTGCTTCTACAAACCCGGCTCCATTCTCTGAACCAGTTGCGTCGATAAAGGTGAAGATAGTAGGGCCCGATGTCTGCTTCACCTGAGCAATAACACATTCAACCATTACCCGTCGTCCAACCTTTGACTTTAGATCCCCGAGTTGAACGGTACGTTTCTTACAGATAACCGGCTGAATCTGATAGGATGAAATGACAACCTCCTGTAGATCTATATTTCCATTATCTCTGACATTTCCAACACGGACCAGGATAGTATCTCCTTCCTGAAGAGTTGTCAGCATATTGCTCTTATGAATGAGGCCTTTTGTTGAACTGTTCAGATAGACAAAGGTCCCAAATGTGGCAAACCCCTGGACAGTTCCTGAATACGTCTTACCGACTACAACGTCGGAGAGACTGCACCCATCTCCCAAGCTAAATACAATGGTATCTGATTCTTTTGGCATACGAAGTTATTCACCGGCCTTCGGCCAAATCGCTGCTTTCTGACTATTGAATTATATCCCAAATATGGGGAGGTACAGGATGAAGCGAGCGACCGATTGCATTATATTGGGTGTTTAAAAGACTTAAACCCAACTAATTTCCTTCATAAAGATACATGTACAGATGAATCTCCGTATTATCCCTCATCGCCGATCGAGAAATCGAATTATGTATTTTCAGAATCTGTTGCCTGATGATCCATAAAAGGGACATCAAGCATGGTTAGATCATCGGGAGCAAGTAACGTCCCGCTAAACCATTTCTTCGCATCTACTATGTGTTGTTCAGCAGAGGTATACCGGGGACTGATATGGAAAAGGACCAGACGCTCTGCTTTCAGAGCACCAGCTACCTCTCCAGCCTCACCTGCGGTAGAATGCATAAATTCATGTGCCCGTTCATGCTCAGCATCATCAAAAGTGGCATCATGAATCAGGAGATCAGCTCCATCACCAATACCCGCGAGATCCGCTAATATCGGGCGGGTATCCCCAGTATAGATAACTTTCCTGCCAGGTCGTAATGGACCCATTACCTGATTTGGAGTGATAACAAATTCTTTTCCATCCGCTACTATGATAACATCTTCCCCACGCTGCAATCTGCCAAAAAGTGGCCCGGGTTTAATCCCAAGGCTGATGGCCTGTTCACGGTTGAACTTACCAGGACGCATATCCTCATCAAAAATATACGCAAGGCCTGGAATACCATGATCGGTCGATACTGCGTGAATCCGGTATCCGGGAAAAATAATGGTCTCTCCAGGCCTTACCCGTCGTGAATCAACCGGAAACTTAATCCTACTCCGGCAGAGTTGTTTCATATCATTGACCATATCATGGACAGAATCAGGTCCATAAATGGTCAGAGGTTCTTCACGGCCTGAGAATGACATCGTCTGAAGAAGCCCGATGATCCCAAGAAAATGATCTGCATGCCAGTGAGTTACAAAGATTGATTCAAACGAAAACCCTGTCCGGGCCTTCATCATCTGACGCTGAGCACCTTCGCCACAGTCAAAGAGGAGATCATGGGAGCCCCATTTCATCAGAATACAGGGAAGATTTCGCGATATCGTAGGTAATGCCCCGGAAGTTCCCAGAAAGAATACCTGCAATGTCTCCCCGGCTATGATACCCACCTCTGGATCTTCGCAAATGATTCTTTAGCTTCAGGGATAGATCTCCCTTCTACGACAATTACTCCTGAGTACCGATGTATGAGGTCAGGTGAAAGACGGGCCCAGTTGATCGTCCCGGCACCGATCGGCAGATGCTCATCAGACTTACCCATGTTATCATGAATATGAATGTGAGAGGCATGACTCAGATATTTTCTGAATGCATCTACCTTCCCGATAGTATTAGCATGCCCAAAATCAATTGTCAAACCGATTCCCTCTATCCCTTCGATAAGACCGAGTATCTCTTCAGGATACTGACAGAGAAAGTCAGGAATTCCGGGCA
>JAZDKH010000073.1:0-5021 GCA_043803325.1 Methanobacteriota archaeon
CTAAAACCATGGTTCGGGTGCCGGAACAACCAGGAACTGAAGATATGCTCAGGGTCAACATCACCCCGTCCGTTCTGTCTGCCGGCAAGGCGTTCACTGCTAAAATACAGGGGATGCCAGGAGAAGACGTGTATTTCTGGATTGTTATTCCAGAGAATATGATGAAATCCGAAAATCCATCAATTCCGTTTTCTTCACCCGAACAGAAAGAACTCACCTTTGATGATACCGCCGGACCATATCAAATTGGGGAATTTACCCCTCAGAAAGAAGGACAAAATGTTACTATACGGACATATATACCGATTGATCCAGATTACCAGGGAACAAAATATTACGGATTGGCCAGATTGAATAAGACCGGGACTGCAGATGTCTTATGGAATACGACTAAAACAACACCCGGAGAATATTTCATACGAGTTGAGTCATTTAGATCTGATTCAGAATCCGGAGAAACTATCAGAAAAGCTGCAGCTTCTGTCGAAGTGACATAGGGAAATATCCAAAAATATTCCCTTCTTTTTTATTATTTTATGAGGATGAGAATCGATTCCTGATCTCGTGAGGGGTGAGTGGGATGTTAGGAGCCGGGCTGTTTCCCGGAGCAATGATCACATGTATAAACCGTGGTCCATCATCCGGGTTTTCCATGAATGCATCATGTAGTTCATCCGGGGTATGGACCTTAACTGTTCTCTCTATCCCGCTCGCCCTGGCAATGAGTTCAAGATCCACCGTATGATATGCAGGGGAACATTGATCACCAGTACTTCCGTACACTCCATTATCCAGACAGATGATTGTAAGATTTTTAGAAGCAGAAGATGCAACCACCGGTAGTATGGAGGTGCCAAGCAGACTGCCATCCCCATCGAGCACCACAACCCGTTTATCGGTAGCCAGAGCAACACCAAGCCCAATCGGGGTTGCCTGCGTATATGACCCGAGCATGTAAAAATTTTTATCGCGGTCTCGTGCTGCATAGAGTTCTTTAGACGGGACACCGATGTTCGAGATAACATATTCATTGCTGAATTGTTCGGCGATAACATTAATGGCATCAGCCCGCTGCATCATTGGTTGTTTAAACTCTCCTAAGTAGGAAAGATTCAGGGTTCGATTGCGTGACTGAAAAAAACACCGGGAAGTAGAGGAATCACCCTCCCAGACCTGTGGAGAGATCAATGCCACATGTGGCCGTTTATTCTGATACGCATCATCGATGACATCTCCTATCAGGTTGATATCATCAGAGGTACGTATGATGGTATAGGGAAGGTTATAGAGTGTGAGGAGTTCAGGAATCTTTTCATTAAATGGTATCTGAGCCGATATCTTTTCCTGATAATACCCCCGCCAACTGGCGAGGATTGGGAGAGAAAGTCCGTACAAGGCTGGAAGAGTCATCAGGGCATTCAACGAGTTGCCAAGACCGGAACTCTGCATCTGCAGGAGAGGGTAGGCCTTCAAGAGAGAAAGGCCGGAACAGATACCAACACCGTCCTCTTCCCGGGATATAGTAATATACCGGAATTTATCCTCAAGAACCATGCAGAGATCCTTCGTTCTGTCACACGGGAGAGAAACAATAAAATTTACTCCCTTTTCACGTAATAGATCTACTACTTTCTCCTCATACATATCTGCTCACCCATCTACGGACTATTCTGAAGATCTCTTCCACTTCGATTTTTCCATCCACTCTGATAGAAGGAGTATTCACGATTATAGGGATATCCGCCTGGATTCGATCATACCCGCCACCTGTTATGGCGAGAAGGATTCTGGCTTCTCTTTGAATCGTTCCGTTCTGTACTGATTTTATTAGTCCTGCAACACAAACTGCAGCAGCAGGATCCAGATCAACTCCTTCGAGCTGTTTGAACAGTGTCCCAGCTTCTTTTGCCTCTTCTGTTAAAACATAATCCATTACTCCATTTGTTGCGGTTAAAGCATCATATACTCCACCAGCTATCCCATAGGGAGGAGCCCTGTTTGTCAGGACATCAGAATACACCTGTAAGATTGCATTTTGCGAATCCGGCATATCAGATTCAGGAAGAATATCTCGTCTTTCCGCCTGCCATGCTTTCACCATCGGAATAAACGGTTCGTTCTGGATGAGAAGGAGCCGTGGAAGATCTGAACCAAACCTGCCATCCCCGCTGAGACGGACTGATGCCTCCCAAGCCGCTATACCCCCGGTTCCGCTGCCGACCGCTTGCACATACCAGTCAGGCATTATTCCCATTGTAACTGCCCCTTCGAGCATCATGGTCCCCATACCATCACGACGTGCCACATTCTTCGCCCCTCCTTCGGAGTATATTCCCGGAATAGAGCAGAGGGAGTTTGCAAATGTTATAGCGTCGGTATAATCTCCATTAACGGTGATAAGGAGCATATTTTCTGCCGGGAGACTTGTCCAGATTCGATCACTCGCCTTTTCCGGGACAACAACGATGACAGGCTGCCTTGTTTCTGCAGATATCTGGGCAAATGCTCGTCCGGTATTTCCTGCAGAAGCGACAAGGATCACTCCGGAAGCCCGTTCACGTAGGCGAACCACGGTCGGAAGGGCTTCAAACTCCTTGAATGATCCGCTGATCACAAACGCCCCTCGTTCCGGCCAGTACCCTGAGAAGGCTATCCAGAGATTTGTGAGACCTAGATTTTGAGCGAGAAGAGAACTCTGATAACAGATTGGTGCAGCCCGGGTTGGAAGGAGTCCTTTGACTGGAAGCCAGTCAGAGAACCGAAATAATCCGGGGAGATCCCGAATAGTGAGAGATGTGGCTTTATACTCTGCCATGAGAAGACCTCCACATCCACATGGACATATCATGGTATAGTTATCGGGAAACCTCTTGTTACATATCGGACAGACGAGAAGATAGGGTTCATCATCAGATATCATGATATCTCACAGAGGAAAAGATCCTTCCAGGATCAAGGATTTCAGATCTCTGCAGAGTTGTTCTGCCCGAACCCGATCTGATTGTCTAAGCACTATCGGAATATCACCGGATGGAAGATCCAACACACCGAAATTTCCCTGATATGCCTTGTTCACACAGAAGTGGACACAGGTTCCGCACCGGAAGCATCCGCCCAGGTCTATCTCACCGGAAGAGGATATCGCATCAACCGGACAGGCCTTTTGCACAATACAATCACCACAATGCAGGCACTGATCAGGATTATACGTAACTTCCCTGGCTGTTCCTGACCAGACCCGATCATAGGTAGATGATGCTACCTGCTGACGATCTGATATGTCCATAACCGGCATCTGAATATCTGCATCACGAATCAGGAGATGCTGCAGAGTAGACTCGTCAATCACCGGTATCGCAACCGCGATACTGGTTACGCATTCAGGTCCTGCTGAAGTTTTAAATCCTCCGCAGAATGTCTTTTTCATCCCCCGCATCTCGCCATGAACAGATATGTTCGGGCGGGCCTGACTACTCCTGGTGCCTTCCCCGATCACATATCCGAGCCCACCGTTCAGAAGAACCGCTATCCCTGGTTTAAGAAAACGAAGGTTGGGGTCATTCTCTATCGGGTTAATCTCTCCACAACCTGATACTGTAGCATGCTGGCTATTTCCGGTCAAAGGAAGAGCAGAGAATATGGTATTGACAGGATCAGATGACTGGTTTATTATCGCGGTATAATTTTTAAATGCACTCCTGGTGGTAAATAGCCTGGCATGTGGGATTTCATGGCCTGATATATCGGTTTGATACTCTTTTCCTCCTGCAGAAATCTTCACCTGAATATTCTGGTTTGCGATGATATCAGAGAATAGATCTCCACCTCCATAGATATCTGAGGCATGGGCAGTCCCGTATACGATCAGGTCAACGAGGCCAAGACGTTCGTTCGGGCAGGGACCCGGGATTGCCGGTACTCCGTTGAGTGTTATGGCATCTGCCCGAAGAAAGGTCCCTGGGGGAGCGACCGGAACAGAAAGAACGGCATATGTCCCTGACATCACCCCACAGGTTCCACAGGTGACGACATCTACTTCTTCGAATGACTCTCCTTTTGTAACTCGTTCTTTGAGCTCTGTTGCAGTGAGGACCACTGCTTCCCTGTTTCTGATCCGCTCCCGAATCTCATCCATCCGGCTCATATTAATCTGATATCCTCAACCCTGACATGAAGACCTGCTTTTGTTCCAAGTACCATGTTTACAACCCCGGTATGTACGATGTTCATCATACAAAAACCCGGAAGAAACCACATACGTCTGCCGAATTCTGGTTCTTTCAGAACCGGTACGGCGATTCCTTCAAATCCTATCATATGATAGGCCTCAAGATCTTTTACATCTCGACCCCGGGAGTATGCAGGTCCGACTACATGACATGTAATTACCCCAGATACAGAGCTTGCTGATATCACCTGCACAACATGTTGAACCGGACAGCCTGCACCCATGGGTCTGCCGATGAGAATATCACCCGGTTTTATCTCCCATTTTTCTACGAGATCCGGTCTGAAGGGAAGAAGAATTTTTCTCGCGGATATCTCTCCGGGAAGGGGTTCCATGACGAATTCTATCGGATTTCCAAGGACATCTTTGTCAGGATAAGAAGAGAGTGCAATAGACTCAGGGGTGGAAGTAGTGAGATAAAATGGACAGTCTGACTCCTTATGTGTACCTTTACGCATCTTATCAATGAATGTATCACAACTCTCAAAGCCACACGCACCACAATTCCTGCCAGGGGGAATCCATTTCACCTGTCATTCACCTCGAAACAGATAATCTGCACCATCAAGTTTGCGGATAACGCCGAAATGATTCTGCCATCCAATGCCTGTTTTTCCGATACAGACTGTACAAACTCCGAGTGGAGGTATTCCTTTCAGAGTGATAGTCTTCTGATTTGAGATCTCCGGACCTTCAGCAATAGCTCTGACAAGATATCGAAGACCGGTTCCCTGTATCGCATTGGTCTCTACTACATCAACCCCACTGCTAATTTCTCTGATTCGTTCTCTGA
>JAZDKH010000074.1:0-4585 GCA_043803325.1 Methanobacteriota archaeon
GAGAAGGGTGGTGACCCGGACCTCATTGCCGAATATAGGGTGATACGACGCAGGACAATAATTAGCAGGCGTCTGATTGTAGTTCTCGGAAGAATTTATCCAATCCGGACAGAAGGAAAGTTTGAGACAGACTTTGATATCCCAGAGCTGCATGAAGTTATCAACCGGTATGAATCAGATAAAAACCGGTGCCTGGAACTTCAGAAGATCCTACTGGGATAAATATCTCATAAAAAATAGGTTAAAAGGATCCGGCTTCCTTAACCTTCTTTTCAATTGCATCAATAACCGTTCGTAAAGTCATAATTCTAGCATAATATTTGTTATTTGCTGGAATAATGGTCCATGGTGCTTCAGGGGTACTGGTTTTGCGTATCATCGCATTCACTGCATGCTCATATTCATCCCATTTTTTCCGGTTTCGCCAGTCTTCTTCAGTGATCTTCCACTTTTTATAATCACTATTCTCTCGTTCAGTGAACCGGCGAAGTTGCTCTTCCTGATCAATATGAAGCCAGAATTTAATGATGACAACCCCATTGCGTGCCATCTGCTCTTCCATGGCATTAATTTCATGATACGCTCGTTGCCATTCATCTTCCCTGCAAAATTTTTCAACCCGTTCTACAAGAACTCTGCCATACCAGGACCGGTCAAATATGGTAATATGACCTTTTCTTGGAAACTTCGGATAAAACCTCCAGAGATAATGGTGAAGTTTCTCATAATCGTTAGGTGGACCAATTGGTTCTACAACATATCCACGGGGATTGAGTGGATTGGTGAGTCTGATGATACACCCCCCTTTCCCCGCAGCATCCCATCCCTCAAAAACAATAACAATCGGAATACCCTGGCGATATGCAGCAAACTGAAGCTTTCGAAGATCTTCCTGATATTTTTCTAGAAGAGGTTTATAATCTTCCTTCGTGTATGCAAAGGAGAGATCAACGGTATCAAGGATGTTACTTTCTCCCATATTCTGCATCACCCCTTTTAAAGCCAAGTACTGATAATTATCAGAGGATGCAGTACCCAGATTTTCAAGCCACCCTTCAATCATCGAATTGATTGTACGCAGAACCTTTACGTGAGCATATTTTAGCTGCTCTGATTCTACAATCACCCAGGGAGTACCGGGAAGATCCGTCTTCATAAGCATCTTCTCAATTACGGGGAGATAGAGCCCGTACTGATAGATACCCTCTTTTCGTCTGAGATACCGGGTCTGATACGTGAACGGATCATCTTCCAGATCTGATAACCGCTTCTTCTGCTCTTGCTTGCTGATATGCAGGAAGAATTTAATTATCAAATTTCCGTCTCCAGCAAGTTTTTCCTCAAAACCAATAATATCGCTGACACAATCCGGAGGAAGTTCTTCCATATGTGACCGATCAAATTGTTCTACCAGCATTGTGGTGTACCAACTTCGATCAAATATGACAACCTGACCGTAAGGAGGTACTTTTGTCCAGAATCGCCACATCATTATGTGATCACGATCGAGATCTTCAGGTTCATCAGTTGCATACACCCTGACACCCCGGGGATCAAATGCATGAAGTATTTTATTTATGATCTGCGAAATACCAGAACCTCTCCAACCCTCAAATACGATGATTACTGCTTTCCCGCGTTTTCTCACCTCGCGCTGGAGTTCTCCACTTCTTCTCATAAGCGGTTCTGATATTTCGGTATAATCATCTTTTGCAATCTTTATTGAGAGATCAAAAGTCTCAAGCATAGTACCTCCTGTCTGTGGCCATTATTCTTATACATTGGTATCAAAAAAATCAGAGATGCATGAGCCAGAAAATTTAATGTATCCTCCCTATTACGAGACGAGGATATGACCGATCTATACCTTGAGCGTGAATATTCACGTTTTATTCAAGAACGTGATCTCCTCCACAAGTATCCGATAGAAGAACTCATAGATATTATAAAAGATGTCGGTTTTGGCTGCACTCAGTGCGGAAGATGTTGTTCTACTGAGCAGAACGGACATGTCTTTCTTCTTCAGCAGGATACAGAAAAAGCACTGAATCTCTACCCAGAAACGGTCATCCCAGCACCTTTTTTTGAAATTTGCGACAGAAATGGACGATTCTTTGTATCAGGGTATGCTCTACGCACCAAACCGGATGGTACATGCATACACCTTACCGAAGGACAATGTCGCATATACCAGAACCGCTTCTCTATCTGCCGGATCTATCCCTATATGTTACATCGTGAGCCAGACGAAAGAGGAAGACTCAACTTTAGACAGATTAGCGGGCTGAACGAGCATGGATCCTATCACACGAACATATCAGATGCAGAAATCCTGACCATTGCACAAGAGACTATTGCATACGAAAAAAAATGGCTGAATCAGATGATCGGATTTTATGAAGCTTTGAAAGATCTCTTTCAGAGTTCAGGTGAGCGTCATATCAGAAAAATATATGATCAAAAGATGCGTGAGTTCAGAAAGGGGGTTCCTGTAGAGGTTTATGTCTATCATAACGGCCAGTTTATCAGGCACACGGTATCTATCCCTGATTATGCCGGTATAATTCCCCTTCCGCTGAACACGGATCGGTGAGAAGATATATACCAAACATTGTACAAATGAGTACATAGATGTATGAGGATGTCGAATTGCCACCAAATATCCCTTATCGGGATGACAATTTTCATTGGTGGCATCAGTAAATTCAACCATTAAGGTCTTGAATTAGATGTTAAGCCCTGTTATGTAACAACCACGAACAAATAACTCATATTTACACGAAATTAATACTATGAAATCACAAGATATTGCTATTGTTGGAATTCTCCTTGCAGTTGGAGCTATTGCCCGCCTTATTGCTACGGCGCTCGTACCGTCACCGATTGTCCCGAACTTTGTGATCGTTTTTTACTGTCTGGCGATCATGCTTATCGCCCCTAAATTTAAAGAAGCATTGGGAATCGGGATAGTGGGGGGGATCATAAGCGCACTTATTAGTCATTCACTCTTCCCTCCTGCAAACCTGATTAGTGAACCTCTTGGCGCTATTGTATGTCTTGCCGTATTCCTGGCACTCCGGGAACGGATGAAAGTTGCTCCTGCGGTGGCAACCATCGCCGCTACACTCACCAGCGGGATAACATTCATCGTTATTGTCATGGTTCTGGTCATGGTCGCTCCCGGTATGCTCTATAAAGCATTCACTGCATCCAGCCTGTATGCATTCTTCTCTCTGATGATGGTCACCATTGTCCTGCCTACCGCCATACTCAACACCGTAGTAGCCCAGATTCTTTACCTTCCGGCAGCCAGGGTTCTTTCACGGGGCAGGGCATGATTCTGGCTTCTAGCCTGAGTTATACCTACCCTATGACCCATTTTCCTGCCCTTCAGGACATTACTCTGTCCATAGGGAAAGGAGAACTAATCCTTATCACCGGACCAACTGCCGCAGGCAAGACTACCCTTTGCCTCGCCCTAGCCGGAATCCTTCACCATGAACTTGGTGGCACCCTAACAGGCCACCTCTCTTTTCAGGGTCGCCCTATTGCTGAATATGATGGGATGAGTGAACTCAACCAACACATCAGTATGGTCTTTGATGATGCAGATGCTCAGCTCATCTTTACCAGTGTTGAAGAGGAGATCGCCTCTGGTCTCGAGACCAGGTTATCATCAATTGCTGAGCGCAAGGCACGGATCAATGAGGTGATGCAGCTCTGTGAGATCTCTCATCTACGGGAACGGGCACCATATGCCCTATCCGGGGGTCAGAAACAACGAGTTGCAATAGCAGCAGCACTTGCCATGAATACCGGTATCCTGATACTGGACGAACCAACATCAGAACTCGATGTTCGGGCTACCGGGAGAATTATCGGAATCCTTGAAGAACTTAAGGGAGAAGGAAAGACCATCATCGTCGTTGACCACTCACTTGAAGGATACCGGGGGGTAGCAGACCGGGTATATGATCTCAAGGAAGGCAGGGTATTTCGACAGGGGACCTTTGACGAACTCTACCCTGAAATCCAGGGAACCCTAAAAGCCCTGTATGATGAACCGGATCTCACGCAATTTACCCATCCGGGTGTTAAACCAATCATCAGCATTAAGAATGTATCTCGAAGATATGGTGATGTTCCTGCACTGAACGGGGTGACAATTGCCATATATCCGGGTGAATTTGTCGCACTCCTCGGAGAGAACGGATCTGGAAAAACAACCCTGGTTAAGCATTTAAATGGCCTCCTCAGGCCGGACATCGGAGAGGTAAGAGTCCTGAATCTTGATGCGACCACCGAACAGATTATGACTTTGGTCAGACATACCGGGCTCGTCTTCCAAAACCCTGATACCATGCTTTTTGCTGACACGGTTGAAGAAGAAATCAGATTTGGTCTTGAGAATATTCATGCTTCAGACCCTGATATCCGGATACGTGAAGTGTTATCAATGGTCAGACTTTCCGGACAAGAACTGACCTATCCACGGCACCTTTCCAGAGGGGAACGCCAGCGCCTGGCAGTCTCTTGTATCCTTGCTATGGAACCAGAGATTATTGTCCTCGATGAGCCAACCACC
>JAZDKH010000075.1:0-2546 GCA_043803325.1 Methanobacteriota archaeon
GATCCTTGGGGAACATTTGTAAGCAGCCTGATCCCACTTAAGGATTCAGATAATCAGGTTATTGCAATTCTAGGGATGGATGTTGATGCTCAGGAGTGGTCACAAGAAATTCTCTATGCCTCCCTCACCCCTGCAATAATCACCATCCTTCTCAGCCTGATCCTTATCATTGTTATCATCCTCCTCAAACGAAGAGAGGAAGATTTTCTAAAAATATCTCAAACCAAACTGGCTTTACAAAAGAGCGAATCATACCTGGCGAAAGCACAGCAGATTGCAAAGCTGGCAGGTTGGGAGTACAATCATCAGACCGGAGAGATCTTCTGGTCTTTGGCACTCTATTCACTCCTTCAGATTCAGGAGGACGTGAAACCCTCAAGAGATTTTTATCTGTCTCTAATCCTTCCTGAAGACAGAGAACGAGTATATGCGATCTACACAACATCAGATAGAACTGCAGAATCATACGACATCATATACCGACTTCTCTTCCATGATGGAAGTATCAAATGGGTTCAGGAGATAGGACAAATTGAAATTGATCCAGGCACTGGAGTGATAACTACAACTGGAACAGTTCAGGATATTACCATTCTGAAAGAGATGCAACATGCCATTGAAGAGAACGAAGAACGATACCGGTTACTTTTGGGTGATTCGAATGATATCATCCTTGTCATAACCACAGACAAAACAATCTCATATGTGAGCGATGCAGTCCATCATATTTTCGGTATTGAAGCTGATAACCTCATCGGATCTCCTTTCCCTGTCGAGATCATTCACCCGGATGATCTACACGAAGTTCTTTGGATGATAGAGGTTCTTCTCAGAACTCCCAATGATACTGAACGGATTCTTTTCAGGATTCAACGTCATGATGAGGGATGGACACACCTTGAATCCATCGCACGTAGCAGGGTCAATGATCCAAGAATCAATGGAGTTATTTTTAATATTAGGGATGTATCCCGGATTCGCGAGATGGAACGTGAAATTCAGGAGTATATGGAAGAGCTCGAACATCAGAATCAAACCCTACAGGAGATGCAGACACAACTCACTGACCTTAATACTGATCTTGAGAAGAAGGTAGTTGAACGTACTGGAGAGATTCGTGCGTTAAATGAAAAAATGAGCGAGAGAAACCGCCAGGTTGAACGGTTATCAGAACAGAAGGACCTCTTTTTATATCAACTGGCCCATGATCTTCGTACCCCACTCACCCCGATAATTGGCATGGGACCATTTCTGATGGAAGGTATTTCAGATCCTGATGCCAAGGAACTCATTCAAATATTCCTTTCAAGTATTCAGTATCTGCAAAAGATGACAGAGGATATTCTTACAAATGCTCAATTGAACCGAATAGATGCACTTGACTCGTATGAGCCATATGATCTCTGTTCATTACTCTCAGATGCTCTCGAAGTAAACAAATTCCTTTTTGACCAGAAGGGGTTGACCATAATAAATGAAATCCCGCCAGGATTATTCGTATCATTCTCAAGACCCTATGCAAACCTTGTTTTTAGAAATCTCATCAATAATGCAGTAAAATTCAATTCTCCTAAAGGAACTATCAAAGTATCAGTAACAGTTACCGCTAAGATGGTATCGGTATCAGTATCTGATACGGGAATCGGGATCTCTCCTAAACTCCAGGAACATATCTGGGATGAGTTATATACCGGGGATAATGCCAGGCGTGATCCCCTATCCAAAGGGTTTGGACTCTCCATTGTGAAAAGAATCATCGTCCTTCATGGAGGATCCATAGAAGTTCGGAGCAAAGGACATCTGAAAGGAACAACCTTTATTGTTCATCTCCCAAAAAGAGAAATTTTAAATGTTTCAGATGCCTGATCAGAAATTAACTTTCCGAGTGACAAGGAACCCCTCTATGCCTTCACATGCATCAAATATTATATCATTACTGTATGTAGATGACGAGGATACCCTATTAGATATTGGAAAGAGATTTCTTGAGCGAGATGGCGATTTTCAGGTAACCACCCTGAATTCTGCAATATCAGCCCTTGATCTGCTCAAAAAAAGGCAGTTTGACGCAATAATTTCCGATTATCAGATGCCTGATTTAGACGGAATTGAATTTTTAAAAGAGGTCAGAATCAATTTTGGAGATATTCCATTCATCCTGTTCACGGGAAGAGGACGGGAGGAAATAGTAATTCTTGCCCTCAACAATGGGGCTGATTTTTATATCCAGAAAGGCGGCGAGCCAAAGTCGCAGTTTGCCGAGCTCTCGAATAAGATTCAGTATGCAGTATCGCGGAGACAGGCGGAGCAGGATCTGCAGGATCATAACCTGACGCTAACAACGATAAATCAGATAGCGTTAGAATTTGCATCCCTACCCAAAGGAAAATCAGTTTCATATGCGGCAAAAAAAATATTGATGCAGTTGTCCGGGGCTGCAATAACAACGTTTTCTGTATATGATACCTCGGATCAGACGCTTCATGTCCTCGAGGTCGAGATAGCACCCGGTATATTGGAAAAAATAATCAGACTCCTCGGAAAAC
>JAZDKH010000076.1:0-3089 GCA_043803325.1 Methanobacteriota archaeon
CTCCCTCTCTATACGATACTTTTTTATGGTCTTCGGTTGAATTATCTACTGTTTGAATCGTGAAATGACGATTCAGAGGTGGCGTAATGAGTTCAGCCCGGAATACGAAGCTTCAGATCACCGATACTACTCTCAGGGATGCCCATCAGTCCCTCATCGCAACCCGGATGAGGACCGAAGATATGCTCCCTCTGGCACGGGCCATGGATAAAGCCGGGTTCTTCTCGGTCGAGGCCTGGGGGGGTGCAACCTTCGACAGTTGCATCCGATTCCTGAATGAGGATCCCTGGGAACGGCTTTGTTCCCTGAAAGGGGAACTGAAGCATACCCCTATCCAGATGCTTCTGCGTGGGCAGAACCTTGTCGGGTACAGACATTACTCTGATGATGTAGTCGACCGTTTTATCGATCTCTCCTATAAAAACGGTGTTGATATCTTCAGAATATTCGATGCGCTCAACGATATCAGAAATATGGAGCGCTCGATGACCAGGGTCAGGGAGACTGGGGCCCATCTGCAAGGCACTATCGCCTACACCACCAGTCCGGTTCACTCAATAAAGGGATTCATAGAACTCGCCCGTGAACTGTATCACCGTGATTGTGATTCGATATGTATCAAAGATATGGCCGGCCTGGTCATGCCTGAGATAGCTAGGGAATTGATCACTGGCATCAAGGATGAGATGGATGTGATGGTCGATCTCCATTCTCACTCAACGAGTGGGATTGCATCCATGTCATATCAGGCCGCTATCGAGGCAGGGGTGGATATTCTTGATACTGCCATGTCCCCGTTCGCCCTTGGGACCAGCCAGCCCCCGACTGAGAGCACCGTTGCTTCGGTGCAGGGCACCCCTCGTGACACCGGTATTGATCTTCTCACCCTTCGCGAGATCCGGAATGAATGCGTGAAAATTCGCACCAGGTATGGTGCATTATTCACCCCGGTAGCCGAGCGGATAGACAGCGATGTTCTGATCTATCAACTACCCGGAGGGATGATCACAAATCTCGTTTCTCAGCTGCAGGAACAGGATGCTTTGAATCGTTTCGACGAGGTCATCAGGGAAATTCCTGAAGTCAGACGGGATCTTGGATATCCTCCATTGGTCACTCCCACTTCACAGATCGTTGGAAGTCAGGCAGTCTTTAACGTGCTCATTGGTGGGGAACGTTATAAGAACGTCACCAAAGAGGTCAGGGACTATGTCAAAGGTCTCTATGGTTGTCCACCCGGAGTTATCCCGGATCATATCAGGATGCTTATCATCGGAGATGAGGATGTCATCACCCGGCGTCCTGCTGACCTGCTCGAGCCGATGTATGAGAAGATGAAGAAGGAGTCAGAAGATGCCGGGTTGATACGAAAGGAGGAGGATGTCCTTACCTATATCCTCTATCCTGCAATAGCTCCTTCTTATCTCAAGGGCGAACGGCAGGCTGAAAAGATCCCCTCTGTATCTCAGAAGAAGAGTACCGGGTTTGAGATGCCTGAGAGTATGCAGGTTGAGGTCGATGGGGAGACTTTCACGGTCAGGATCCTCGCCATGGGAGATCAGGTTGCGACTGAAAAGACAAATGTTTCTGGTCCTCCCAAGTATGAACGGCCGGGTGGCGTCAGAAGCAATATGCAGGGCATGGTCCTTGAGATACGGGTCGGTCGGGGCGATGAGGTGAAAGCTGGTCAGACCCTGCTCGTTCTTGAGGCTATGAAGATGGAGAACCCCATTACGAGTCCGCGTGACGGAGTTGTATCTGATATTTTTGTGGATACTGGCGATACGGTCCTGAGCGGCGACGTGCTCATGGTGATTGAATGAAGTACTTTGACAAAGTACTCATTGCGAACAGGGGAGAGATCGCCATCCGGGTGATGCGGGCATGTCGCGAACTTGGAATTGACACGGTTGCGATATATTCAGAAGCTGATAAAAATTCACTTTTTGTTCATTATGCTGACGAAGCATTTCCGGTTGGACCTGCTCCTCCCTCAAAGTCGTACCTGAACATGGAACGGATCATCTCGGTCGCGAAATCGGCCGGGGCTGAGGCTATTCACCCAGGGTATGGATTTCTTGCGGAAAATTCCAGGTTCTCCGGGCTCTGTTCAGAAGAAGGGATCGTCTTTATTGGTCCGAAAGCCAAAACCATCGCCGCTATGGGTTCGAAGATCCGGTCAAAACAGATAATGAAAGATGCCGGAGTTCCGGTACTCCCCGGGACTGATGGGGGTATCGATGATCTCGATGAGGCTGCAAAGGTAGCTGATACCATCGGATATCCGGTTATTGTTAAGGCGAGTGCCGGCGGCGGGGGGATTGGAATGCAGATCGTGGAAGATCCTTCCCAGATCGAGGAGGCGATCGCTGGTGCGATGAGGATAGCAGAATCAGCATTTGGTGATCGGACAGTCTTCATCGAGAAGTATCTGCAAAAACCACGGCATGTTGAGGTTCAGATCTTCTGTGATGAGCATCGGAACCGGGTCCATATGTTTGAGCGCGAGTGTTCTATTCAGCGCAGGCACCAGAAACTGATTGAAGAAGCTCCCTGTCCTGCGATGACCCCTGAGCTCCGGGAGCGGATGACCAAATCTGCACTTAAAGTATCAGAGGCTGTGGATTATGTGAATGCCGGGACGGTTGAGTTCCTCTATGATAATGGGAACTATTATTTCATGGAGATGAATACCCGGCTTCAGGTTGAGCATACGATCACCGAACTGGTAACCGGGATAGACATTGTGAAACAGCAGATCATTGTCGCCTCAGGTGAACCCCTTGAGTATTGCCAGGAAGATATCACCATCAGGGGTCATGCAATAGAATGCCGGATCAATGCGGAAGATCCACTCAATAACTTCGTCTCTGATCCGGGAAAGATTATAAAATACCGTTCCCCTGGTGGGCCAGGCATCAGGGTCGACTCTGGAATCCATGCCGGATATACCATTCCTCCGTTTTATGACTCGATGATTGCAAAACTCTGTGGGTGGGGGATGTGCCGGGAGTACGCCATCGCCCGGATGCGTCGGGCGATCTATGAATATGTCATCCTTGGTGTGAAGACAACCCTGCCCCTTCACC
>JAZDKH010000077.1:0-7697 GCA_043803325.1 Methanobacteriota archaeon
CATCAAAGACAGCTTTGGAGATGACTATCAGTTGAGCGAGATTCCGTGTTACTGATAACAAATCGAAGGCCACCCCAAAAAGCGAAACCTTTATATATTTTCGGCGCGGCCCTACGGTGAGCACCGTCGGGCCACCTGCAAGATATGAGCACCCCTTCTTCTGGTGATCTAAATAACCTAAGCACGTGGGTTCTAAAAAAATTAGACCGCGAATTTATCGAACGCAAAGCACGGGAAACGGGATATTTGGGACGAAAAAGAAAACTTGATCCTTACAATTTAATCCTCGTTCTACTTTTTGGTATGAGTAATCACCTTAAACCGACGATGGAGGAAATTTACCGCCGATATGTCGATTTTGATGATAATCCAAAAATTCTAAGCAGTATTCGAAATCAGAGCTTCAGAAAAAGGTTTAATAATAAACTAGTCATTTTTCTAAAATCTTTGCTCGAACACTATATTGATAAGACCGTCCGTCAATCTCCTGCTCATTTAAAGGGAATAGTTCAGGATTTCAAAGATATTTTAGTTCAAGATAGCAGTATTATACGAATCAGCAAAAAGCTCTACGAATTACATCCAGCAGCTCGTTCCCGCGATAATTCTGCAGGATTAAAAATCCATGCAGTCTATAGTGCCATTTCTCATAGTTTAAAAAAAGCAACAATCACCACAGAGAGGGTTCATGACGCTAAAATGCAGGAAATTGGACCTGAAGTAGAGAATACTCTTCTTCTTAACGACCTGGGATATTATTCTCTAAAAGTTTTCTCAAAAATACACTCGTATGGGGGGTTTTTTGTAAGTAGAGTAAAAACGAACGCCGTTTTCAAAGTAATTACGGTTAATTCTGGTCCGTCTGATTTTTTATCAATTGTTGATAAGAATTGCTTTCAAAACATAAAAGGGGATGAATTCTTTGAAAAAATTCCAAAAAGAGGCGTGTTTGATCTCACATGTTCTTTTCAAGTCGGCGAAGAACGTGTAAATAAGACTAAAATGCCAATTTTGCAGGAATTTAGAGTGATATGCTCCTGGAATCCCATAGCAAAAAAATGGCAGGTTTATGTTACAAATCTCGCAGAGGAGTGTTTCTGTGCGGATGACATTTATGAGTTATACCGATACCGGTGGGTAATTGAACTTATTTTCAAGGAATTAAAGGGCGATTACGATTTAGGGAAAATGTTACTCGGGAATGAACCTTTAGCGTATATTCATATTTATTCCATGTTGATTCGGTTAACATTGAGTAGAGAACTCTATTGCTGGATTGTTTCTACGACTCGGAAAAGTGACAAAGATAAATATACACCATTGCTTTGGTCAAAAGTTTTTGCCGAAAAAGCATCGGAATTTTTAAGCGTATTAAACCAGTATTTTTTTGGGAGTCGTAATGTAACTAAACGCTGGAATAAACTGGAAAGGTCGCTGCGGCACCTTGCAAAAAGTAGGAATTCGCATAAAGTACTTGCATTGCAATTCATAGAATTCCTGTAAGTCCTGTATTTAAGGTAAATGATCTCGACAGTATATGCATAGTTCTGACTATCTTCTAAAAAGCCGAAAATAGTTGCAATCCAAGGTTTTTTACTAAAGCTCAGATAAGAACCAAAAATTCTATTTGAGAATATTTTTTTGAAGCATTTGCGCTTTGGAGGATTGAACCTGTTAACGATAATATCGATCATACTAACCTAGAGGGATACTTAATATTACGAAAGTTAGGAACAGTATGCCGCCGATCCGGGTTTTAGCACTAAAGCTGTCTTACATGAATCATGATGGTTCATTCAGGCAGATGCATTGTGTACTTCTGGATATAACAAGACAAAAAATTTCTGAAGATGCTCTTCAGGAGAGTGAAAAGAAGTACCGGACACTTTTTACCACTATGGAAACAGGGGTTTTTTATCAGCGTGCAGACAGCAGGCTGATTGATTGTAATCCAGCAACCTTGAGGTTGTTTGGTCTGACCAGGGAGGAGTTTCTGAATCTGACTCCAAGGGACCCACGGTGGCAGGTTATACGTTAGGATGGGACCATTTTACCGACTGATGAACACCCATCACGAGTTGCATTACTGAGTGGAAAGCCAGTCAGAGATGTTATTGCTGGTATTTATCATCCTGACTGTTCAGAGTATGTCTGGGTCTCCATAGACGCGATTCCTCAGTTCAGACCATTCGGGATAGAACCACACCAGGTGCTTGTCACGCTGCATGATATCACCGCAGAGAAAAAAGCTCTTGATAACATAGCTGAGAGAGAACATTTTATAGCTGAAGTTCTGCAGAAGATGTCACATCACAAAAAGATGCAGAAGAAATGATAAAAATCTTTCTTTCAGAGAATACCGCGCTCATTCGTGAGATTTACCACCGGGTGAAAAATAATTTATCCACCATCATTTCACTCATTAATCTCCAGATGACTTCGCTCCCATCAGAGAGTGATGTATCACATTTTCAAGACCTTGAGGCAAGAGTCCGGAGCATGGCTCTGGTTCATGAATCCCTATTCCAGGCACAAAATCTCTCACAGGTACCAACTCAGTCATATATCAAAAGCCTTGTTCAGTACCTGATTCATATCTACAAGACGAGGCTTTTAAGGTCATCAGACTATTGGAGTTTCCTAAATTAAGATCATTGGATCCCATCAGCTTCAGGAGAATGTTTCTCTCACTACAACCAGGGGGAGATCATTATCTGATAGCATTCCCAATTTTTGGATTGACGGAGGGAGTAATTCACTCCTCTGCACCTGATCACTCAATATAGATCTTCGTACCCGGTTTCCTTGTTTCCTTTATGAGATGAATCTCAAGAATACCGTTCCTGAACAATGCCTTAGATCCTTCTTCAGTAACCGGCAGAGGCAACGGGATATCATGAGTCATCGATCCATACCTACTCTCAGTCACCGAGCACCCATCTTTCTCTGCAATTCTCTCTTCCTTATGCTCACTAGAAATTTCTAGTAACTGCGGGTTGATCAGATTGATGGAGATATCTTTCTTGGCAAAACCCTCGATAATATCCACCGTGATGATGATTTCATCTTCTTGTACATCAACATTGAGTCCACCCCGCATAGACGGCAGCATCTTTGGTTGATCTTCAGTAGACGCAAGCAGAGGGATCCATTGATTTCCCGCCATCTGTTGAGACAACTGCTCCAGATATGTTCGCATATCGTTCAATTCATCATAGATGGAACGGCAATACAGTTTTGACATATTTTGTTTGTTCCTGCTCCGAAGAGATCTGATTACATTGGTTTTGGATTCAATACTCATCATCAGACAATTTCCGAGGTGGGAGATCTATTTCACTCCGAGGGAAATGGTCATGGGGGTGCAAATATGGAACTTTTTACCATATAAGGAGATTCGAACCCTAAATTCTTCTATAGCGAATGGAATTTTGATCACATAGAACCTTTCTCACGATTCAAATTATGAAACAAAAATTGCAACGTTCGCGAACTTAATTATTCGACGTTTTATCTGGGTGAAGAGAAGGGCTATACCGATTATAAAACCCTCAAAACATGATCTCTCTCCAAAATTTTCGGATGCGATATCGGCCCTCGAATCTCCTTTTTTATCATCAGATCAGGTGAGTATATTCTTCCCGGTGATCTCCTCCATCGCAAGAAGGATGAGTTCTGCCTCTCCACTCTTTCTCTGAAGACCTCGGGCATTTAGAATGAATTTCTTAATCCGATTTTCAGATAGATCGATGGTTACTGGCTTATCCTCAAAGCTGGTTCCCTCCGAAATTATCGTATTCAGGAGGATCATGAGGGATGAGATGTCCCACTGACGCTCGGAAAGCTCTTTGAGATTCTTCCCGCTTGTCTCTTCGGGTGACACTTCGAATGTTCGGTAAAATGACTGATTCGCTGATATCACCGTTAAATTCCGGTCAAGAACGAGTAGTGGTTCCCGGACTGTGTTTACGATACTCTCTGCATATTCCCGAGCCTGGATCACTTCATCTTCTGCTGTTTTACGATAACTATAATCGGTAAATGTCAGCACCACTCCGTCTATTACATTATCAAGCGTCCGATATGGCAGTATTCGAACCAAATATGATAATTTTTCTATGGTTTGTATCTCTTTCTCCTGTGGAATGAGTGAATCAAGAACGATACGTGCATTCTCAAGAAGATCATCCTGAACTATCATGGATTTGATATCAGAGAGTGGTCTGCCCACATCAGATACGATGAGTTTATAGATCTTTGCCGCCTCGGGGGTGAATCGACGTATTACGAGGTCGATATCGAGGAATATCGTTCCAATTCCTGTACTACTCAGAAGATTCTTCATATCGTTCTGGACATCGGTATATTGTAAGATTTTCGCCTGTAATTCGGAATTTACGGTCATCACCTCCTCATTGAGTGATTGAAGTTCTTCCTTTGAGGTTTCGAGTTCTTCATTCGTGGATTGGAGTTCTTCCTTTGAGGTTTCGAGTTCTTCATTCGTGGATTGGAGTTCTTCATTTGTTGACTGCAGTTCCTCGTTGGTGGATTTCAACTCTTCGTTTGCAGCCTGCATCTCCTCGACGGTAGCATGGAGATTCTCTTTGGTGTACTGAAGTTCCTGTTGTAAATCTTCTATTCTTCCGGGTTTCGCTTCACTTCTTCTGATCTTTCTGTTCTTATCACCAATCTCATGCAGAATATGGGAATCTGGCATAAGAAAACTGATGATCAATCCTCCTTGTATTGAATCAGAACTGATTATCGGTCTGACCTCAAGATCTACCTTTTCAAACCCGCCGTTTGTCTTAACCTGAAGGTTTTTACAGGCAACCGTTTTCTTCTGGGTACTTGCGGTAAATATTGCTGTCTTGAGATCTGGTTGGAGACCTTCACGTGCCATTTCATTCACAGAAAAACTCGCCTGACCTGGTGCAGGACGGAGAAATTTGCCCGTATCTCCATGCACATAGAGGAGATTTCCTGCATCATCGGTCACGACAGATGGCGGTGCATATACCTGCAGTAAGGCTCTCCTCATCAGTTCCACCATCTGGGTATCGGCATGCTGGTGAGTAAAATCCGGGGTTTCTACTGCTGGTGATGTGTTACTCCAGGAGATAGGCGTTTTCATTATCTCGTTTAAATTTGATTTATTCCCAGATGCTTCATAGATCTTCCACTTCTGGTTGATCTGTCTGAAGAGATCCGGAAATACCCCGATACTTTCTGCGGGTGAGAGGAAGAGTATCCCTTTGGGTTTTAAGGAGTAATGAAATATCGGAATGAGGCTGGACTGAAGATCAGTCTCTAAATAAATAAGCAGGTTACGACAACTGAGGAGGTCAAGTTTCGTAAATGGCGGGTCTTTGATAACATTCTGAGTAGCAAAAACAACCATCTCTCGAATACTTTTATTCACCTGGAACCCATTTTCTTCCCGCACAAAGAACTTCTTGAGCCGGTCCGAAGAGACGTCAGAGACAATGTTTGGGGGATAGAATCCTCGACGGGCTACCGCAATCACATCCTCAACGATGTCAGTGCTGTATATCTGGACCTTCTCGTCTAAACCGAGTTCATCAAAGAGCTCTCTGATGATGATGGCGAGTGAATAAGCCTCTTCACCGGTTGCGCAAGCAGGCACCCAGACCCGGAATGGTTCAAATTCGTCCTTGTTTCTGATAAGATCCGGGAGAACATCTTTTTTAAGAACTTCGAATGCTTCCGGGTCCCGAAAAAAACTGGTCACATTAATGAGCAGTTCGCGAAAAAGGGTCTTGACCTCACCAGGATGTTCCTCTAAATATCTGGCATAAGTAGCAGGATCTTGAATGGCGTGAACTGCCATACGCCTGCTAATTCTGCGGTGGATCGTGCTCTTTTTGTATTGCAAGAAGTCATGCCCGGTTTTTGACCTGATAATCCGCAGAATCCGGGAGATTGCTCCGGTTTTATCGGAGTCAAAAGTAACTCTTGGTGTAAGAGGATCCGTGGACATGTCACCAAACAGATTCTTTACACTGGCAATGACCTGTTCTGGCATCTGCTCAACCGGGAGGATAAAAGTAGCACATCCACTGTTTATCGCACTTTTTGGCATTCCGTCATACTTGGCAGTTACCGGATCCTGAACGAATGAGATGCCTCCACTCCCTGAAATAGCCCGAAGTCCGAGGGTGCCGTCAGTCCCGGTCCCGGAGAAGACGATACCAATGGCTCTTGCTCCCAGTTCTTCGGCGAGGGATCTGAAGAAGAGATCTATCTTCATCCGGTCGCCGAGGGAATTGTCAGGTACAGTGAGCTGTATCTTGCGATGAAAGATGGTCATCTCCCGATTTGGGGGGATAGTATAGACATGGTTCGCGAGAACTTCCATCGCGTCCTGCGCTTCGAGTACCGGCATTTTTGTGACTCGCCCCAAAATATCAGCGAGCATACTTGTGTGATGGGGATCAAGATGAGAGATGATGATAAACGCGATACCGCTATTAACCGGAATCACGCGGAAGAACTGCTCAAATGCTTCAAGGCCACCAGCCGATGCACCGATTCCAACGATCGGAATGAGGGTATCTAATTGGGATTTTAGTTCCGGTTCCGGTTTTTTGGTTGTTTTCTTCTGTGGCATACGTTTTACTGGCATGGGATTCCTGCTTGGGATGCTGCTTGGACCTTTCGTACTGAATGCTGGGAACGGAATTGGATAGGGGATTTATGTGTATCGTCAATCTGGGAGCACAGGGGATAATAATTTCGCTCCTCCGAGTGGAAATACTGGGTACCATTATCTTTCCTTCTCATATCATTTCCTAAATCACGTGATTGATTCAGATCTTGCAACAACCAGTAAGAGGTATATACATCCACGTGAAATGACGTTATCTCTGGTATGTGTAAAATTTTTATAAATTAAGAGAATGTATTATTGACCATATCAGGGAAAGGAGTGGGAAATTGTGACTGATGATCTAAAAGTAAAAGCCAACAAAGCAGCTGATGATGCCCGGGAAAAATTCCATGCTGTAATTGCTGATGTAACGGTCGCTGCTCATAACCTTGGGAAAGACGTGGGAAGAGATGCACAAAATGTATCAGATGATCTTAAAATCGGCGTACATAATGTCGTCTCTGATGCGAAAATTGCGTCTCATGAGGCAGGATCTAAATTGAAGAAGAAGTAAAGGTGAGATAAACATGGCTGATTTAATCTATCTTGCAGTAGTTTTCCTTGTACTGGCTTTGGTCTTCGCAATATTGGGGATGCGTGGGATAGCCGGGTTCTCCATGGAGATTGCTAAATGGTTTGTAATTATCTTCGTGGTTGTAGCGGTAGTCACATTCTTATTTGGCGGATCTGTATTCGGTGGGGCCTTATAACGAACTCCTGATAGCCAGGTTCCTCGGTAAAATAAGGGTCATGGGTGTTTGATCGGAAGATTTTTCCCTCTCTAAATATTCCTTTCCTTAATATTTTGTACGTATCCAGCTGGGAATATGGTTCTATCAGGATATTGAGTTGAATGCGGTGCCAATCTCAATCATTACGAAGAATCAGGATCTAAAAATCTTATCGGTAAGTGATCTTACCGTATAGAATCTGAATGGATTGGATATCAGGTTAATATTTACTCCCTGCAAAGGCTTCTTTCATTAATTCGTCCTGCTTTTTCGTTAATGTATCAGGTATCTTCACA
>JAZDKH010000078.1:0-12340 GCA_043803325.1 Methanobacteriota archaeon
TTAGTAACTATCCCGAGAACCATTCCCTGATCTACAATCGGAAATCCTGATATCCGGTGAGTAAGCATCAACATCATAGCGTCACGGATACCACTATCAGGTGACATACTCATGATATCTGCCGTCATCATCGAAGAGACAGGCTCGTTGTCCAGCGGTCTGCGTCGCCAGGCAGGATCGTGCCTTCGAAGTCGGTATCCGATGTCCTTTTTTGTGATAATACCACAAATATGCTCACGGTCCATCACTAAAACCCGGGAGATATGATACCTCAACATCAGATTCCGGACAGAGGAGACCGTATCCTCGGACCTGCATGCATGCACCGGGGAACTCATGATATCAGAAACCAGCATCGTCGTCACTTCCCATTCTGATATTCTGTTGAAAGGGCTCGGACCAGATCAAATTCAGTAACGAGGCCGACAAGGCGAGTATTTTCGATAACTGGAAGCGCACCTACACCATTCTCAAGCATCTGCCGTGCAGCATCAGTAATACTTTGACCAGGTTCTGAAAGATACAGGTTTCCACTGATAAGGTCCCTCACCGGCACCCCCATAACTTCTGCCACATTTCCTGTTACAAGTTTCTCAAAGACCTTTCCTGATCCGATATACCTGACAATATCAGTGGCAGTGATGATACCAAAGAGGACATCATTCTTGACAATCGGTAGCCTCCTGAACTGATGATCGGTCATCATCTTGGTAACCATTGAAAGCGGGCAGTCCGGATCCTGAACGAGGAGCGAACATGTCATCACATCTCGTACCCGAAGGTTACTATGCGTGCGACAAAGAACCTTCAATACATCCCGCTCGGTTACAATCCCGGTCAGAACCCCTTCTGAATCGACTATAGGGATACCACCAATCCGTGTATCCACGATTATCTTAATTGCTTCCTGAAGACTTGCGCCAGGAGATAATGTCCTGACTTCAGGTTTCATTATTCTGCTGACACTCTCATTGATTGCTGCCAGAAAATTTCCGTCATGTTTGACGTTGATCAGGTTGAATTTCTCTCCGCCACCGAGAAAGTCAATCACATCTCGTGCGGTCAGAATTCCTTTGAGCCGGTGAGTTCCAGGATCAACAATAGGCAAACGGCGTACCCCCCATTGAGTGAGGGTCTCAATCGCACCAAAGATCCGCATCGTTGGTGGAGCTGAAATTACGTGCCGCGTTGCAATTGATATTACTGTTCCTTGGCCTGTAACATGTCTGGTGTGCATAATCGATCTGATACTACCCGAACTATTCAATCATTATTCCAACTGACCGGAGATGGGTTGGCCATCAATCCGGTATCCCGATAACCAGGTACTGCAGGTGCCGATTATATTCGGTCTTCTTCAGAGCAAAACGGGCAAATAAAAGACCCGTCTACATTTTTCAGGTTATCTGACATCCGACCACACTGGCTACACATCCCTGAGTCTATGTCTTCTGCCTGATTGATCACCGCAAGTTCTCCGATGAGCTCGTTAATCTCAGTAGAGACCGCCATAATATCCCGAACACTCACAATCCCGATAACTATTCCCTGATCATTCACAATCGGCAGACGGCGAACCCGGTTCTTAATCATAAGATGGGCTGCTTCTTCCACTGTTTTGTCTACGTGAAGAGTAATAAGCGGAGAGGTCATTATCTCGTGAACACGCGCCTCACTTGGCTTAATATCCTTTGCTACTACTTTACAGTTGATGTCAAGTTCAGTTACGATACCGACGGCTGCACTATCTCTCAGTACTATGCAGCTTCCGGAAGCGTCTTTTGAACACATATTCCGGGCTGCCTCAGCAACCGTAGCCAGGTAATCAATAGTCTTCGGGTTCCTTCGCATGATATCCCGCACGGGAACCTTCGTCTCGAGCTGGATCGTCTCATTGGCATATGTCATGACTTTCACCTTTATGATACCCGGGGCAGATTCATCTATTCAGTAAATCATCCGGTACCGGTATTAATCCATCGGTTCAGAATCTTCCAATCCGATGAAATCGAGTACAGGTGGGATAACAATAATAATAATCCCCCCTGATCATATCCATACAGACAGACCCCTGATCTGAGGGAATTTCTGTCACTTCTGCTATTCAGGACGATACATATGGGACTGAGTCATACTTTCTCCAAAATCCTTGGCAACCTCTTTCATAAAAAAACCTCCAGGATAGGAATATATGGTCCGCCGAATGCAGGCAAAACCACCCTGGCGAACCGAATCGCTCATGAGTGGTCTGACGGGGTAGATGGAACAGTGAGTGAAATTCCTCACGAAACACGCCGTGCATTGAGATCAGAGAATATCACCATTACCAGCGCAAACGGCAGGTCCATCACTATCGACATCGTTGATACGCCAGGTGTAACAACAAAGATAGATTATAACGAATTCATCGAGTATGGTATAGAAAAACAAGAAGCAATCGACCGGGCAAGAGAGGCAACAGAAGGAGTGGCAGAGGCGATGCATTGGCTCAGAGAGGATATAGACGGAGTTATCTATATGATCGATGCAACCGCGGACCCATTCGCTCAGGTCAATATCATGATGATCGGAATCATCGAGAGCCGGAAACTCCCCGTAGTGATTGCTGCGAATAAGACTGATCTTCCTGATGCGGCGCCCCAGCGCATCAAAGCAGCCTTTCCTCAACATCCTATTGTACCGATATCCTGCCTGATCGGAACAAAGGTAGAAGATCTCTATGAAGAGATGGTCAGGACATTCAGGTGATGAACATGCAGGGTGTACAAATTGATCTGATATCAGATGAACGACTCTCAAGGATGCCATCAATGGAGAAGATACGCCTCATCCTAGACCGTGTACGGGAAGGAACCATTGTCATCCTGGAATCCGGACTATCACCTGAAGAACAGAGCTCACTCATTGAAATGACGATGCAGGAGATACTCCCTGATGGTTTCGCGGGAATCGAGATCGAGTCATATCCATCAAAGCAGAAAAGCGGAGGGATGCTCTCACGCTTTGTGCGAGGAGACAATGAATACCGTCGTCTGACGGTTATTGGGCCGGCTAATCAACTCACGATGATCCGCAGGGACCGTGATCTCATTAGCGCCTGGATATCTTCACGGTGACCAATGCCACATGTCTGTATCAGATGCAAAACCAAACTTACCGCCGCTGCGGGACTCGCTCCTCGCTGCCCGGAATGTGGAGGAACGAAGTTCTCATTTGAATCTGATAAGAGAAAGAGATTGCAGGGCGATGTACAGGTATCATCTGAAACAGGTACTCATGAAGTATCTGATATCAACCAGGAGATAGAGAAGGTCACATGCACTACTAAAGAACAAATAGAACCATCAAATCCTGATCCAATCGAATCAATAGAAAGTATCAGAATACTAGAACCAGGAAAATATGATCTAAATCTACTCAGACTTGCCGATTCAGATGACCGGGTTATCCGTGTTGGGAAAGATGGAAACTACCGACTTGATCTCCATTCAATGGTACGACCAAAGAAAAAGCGATGAGAAGGGACTAGCCCGATTATGAGATATTGTCCACCGCGTACCCTTTGCTTGCGAGCAGATCGATCACCCGATCGCGGTGATTCCCCTGCAATTCAATCGAGTTTCCCTTCACTGTGCCCCCACAGGCAAGTTTACTCTTCATGAACTTTGAGAGATCTTCGAGATCAATGTCAGTTGGATCGAGACCCTCGATCACCGTAACTTCTTTCCCGTAACGACGTTTATTTACCTTTACGTTGATTCTCTGCTGCTCTTTTGCAACTTCTTCACAAATACACAGTTCTTTTGGTAGCCCGCAAATGGAGCAAATACCACCATTCATTACATATACCATCTCCTGTTTTGTTATTAAATCCTTGTTTTTATCCAATATGAGATTCTTATTTTTCGTAGAAGACCACTGTCCGGAGTCACTGCAGGTTAATACGCTGACCACCCAACCTTAATTCCATGTCAATAATGGTTCTCGGTACCTCCTCCCATGTAGGAAAAAGTACCGTGGTAACCGCAATTTGTAGATTGTTACTGCGCAAACAGATCTCCCATACTCCCTTTAAGTCGCAAAATATGAGTCTGAACTCATACGTCACTCTTGACGGAGGCGAAATTGGGATAGCGCAGGCTATGCAGGCGATGGCAGCCGGACTTATCCCTGAGGTAGCGATGAACCCGATCTTACTCAAACCAAAAGGGGATCAGACCTCACAGATAATTTTGATGGGAAGACCATACCGGGACGTGCGTGCCTCTTCCTATTACGAGGAGACTGATCACCTCCTCTCCATTGCAATGGAGGCAGTGCAGACTCTCCAGACCAGATATAACCACCTCGTCATTGAGGGAGCAGGAGGAGCCGCAGAGGTAAATCTCTATAACCGGGATATTGCAAATATCCGTCTTGCACGTGAGTTACATCTTCCCATCATCCTGGTCGCTGATATTGAGCGGGGAGGAGTCTTTGCACAGGTATATGGTACGATAATGCTCCTCCCAGATGATATCAGACCACTTGTCAAAGGAATTATCGTTAATAAATTTAGAGGAGATATTACCCTCTTTGAAGATGGAATAGCAATTTTAGAAGAAATTTGCAGTGTTCCGGTCCTCGGAGTTATTCCGGTTACTGACATTGCCATTCCCTCCGAGGACTCTCTCTCCCTGCAGGACAAGTCAATCACTAGTGCTCCGGTGAGTATCGCGATAATCAGACTCCCCCGGATATCAAACTTTACTGACTTCGAACTCCTGGAGCGGCATGCATCAGTCAGTTATGTCTCTCCCGGGCATTCTCTTGCCGGGTACGACGCGGTGATTATCCCAGGAACAAAAAACACTGTTGAGGATCTGGAGATTATTAAATCTTCAGGTACGGCTGAGGAGATACGGAAAGCTCGAAGACGTGGTGTCCCGATTATCGGGATATGCGGGGGGTACCAAATGCTCTGCACCAAAATTATCGATTCAGGAGTGGAATCACAAGCTGGAGAGTATGAAGGCATCGGCCTTATCCAGGGGACGACCCATTTCGACGGATATAAGAAGACAACTGTCCAAATCACCCGACGTTCCTCAGGTATCGGTCCAATTTTATCCCGCATAGATGAGGTGAGGGGATATGAGATTCACATGGGCGATACTACTCACCAGGGTCTTACTGAAGCATTTGCGGGAGAAGGAGTCGTTTCTGAAGATGGATTACTAATAGGTACGTACCTTCACGGCCTCTTTACAAATCGAAGCGCGGCACTTGCACTTGTTACATATCTCTGTGAGAAGAAGGGAGCAGAATGGAATCCTGAACTGGCAGAAGAATCAGATCCCTTTGATGCCCTGGCAGATCATTTTGAGAAACATATGCGGTTTGAAGAGATACTCAAGTTTTTTTAACTTTTTCTGATATTTCGGATACGGAGTTAAAGAGATTCAGGCCCATAATTTCAGAGACCCGGGTCATCCGATAATATTCATGATACTCCGAAACCCCTCACTCAAGAGATCATCACAGAATACCGCCTCGACTTTGGTCAGATCAACCTCGATGGTATTTTTCTGAAGAGAGCAAAATGCCCGTGCTGGTGACGGAACTTCTTTCCCATTCACCCGGAACCTGACAGAATGGGCACAGAACCGGCAGTGATCGAGATCCTCTTTCTTATGGGGAAGGCATTCCACAAGACCGCGGATCACCCCCAGTGTCCGCAGAGGTCTGCTACTCATGCGCTCTCCATGGGTTCAGATTCAATCCCCTGGACCGCGATAGTCCCACCCGTCAACTCATGCATCTCTTCAGCGATAATTTTCATCGCGTCAGCTTTCTCCCTATCAATATGAAGAGAACGGCCTTGATTTTTCCCTGCCTCCTCATCAATATGTCGAATATCCCGAGCGATTTCGTCAATCCTTGAATTAAAGGTTCCGAGACATACGGCAGTCGGGTGAGTTGCGAGTAGATGTTTCTCTTCCTGCATGGCATGATCAGCATTCTGCCAGGTAGTAACCGCTGAAGATATCTGCTCTACATACGCATCAGGCGAACTAAAAAGTGACTTTTCAAAGGAATTCCTGATGGGAACCCCTTCATTCTCAATATATCTGAAGATGATTGCAGCTGTTGAACTGACGTTGGATAGAAATTCAGGGTCTTCATATTTTTGGAGAGTTGATTCCTGAATGATCCTGTCAAGAAGTTTCTCCTCATCCCGATGCCTCTCATCCTGAACTAGTCGGAATACTCTTCGCCAGACAGGAGATGCTGTTCTGACCAGAGATTCGACATTTTCATAGAGAACAGAAATCCTCTTAGAATCCACATCGAGAGCTGCACATCTCCGATTATACTCAGTACATTCCTCCCCCATTGCGACCGCGTCACGTTCATCGGTAATACGGCGTTGAGCAGCAACAAGACCTTCCCTCCGCGTTTCCATCTCTTCCTGCAGACCAGCTGCTTGCAATGCTTCCTCACGTGCGCTCTTATACCGGGCGAGGGCTGAACGGATGGCTTCTATTTTTCCTATACGGGTGCGTGAAATTTTAATCATATCTGTCAGATGATTCAATTCCCGCCCAATCTGATCCATGGACTGCCTGAAGAGTTTTACTTCCTCGCCATAGAGGTGGTGAAGATATCGGCCAGGACCCTCATACGCTTTGAAACACCCGTCAATCAGTTCGGCAACCTGCCGGTAATAGACCTCATCATCATCCGAAAATTCCTGATCAAGTGCTGCCTCTATCTTACGCTTGAATTGAGGGAGATTGTGCCGGTTCACCTGTTCCACCTTGGGATGGAGCGGCTCCTCAGTATCTTCAGAACCAAAATCTTTGAGAAGTTGTAAAATATCGCTCCGCGCCTTATCAACCACATCCCGGGAATGGTTTATCCGATCTGATCTCTGATCAACACAGGTTTTCTCTTCATTATCGAGCCATGCGGGCAATTCCAGGGCAGTGATATTATTTGCCTTTGACTCATTTTTTTTGCCCTTAAATAACTCTGAAATTCGTTTAAACATCTGATTATCCCTCATTTGACGGACAGAGGAAATCCTCATCATCCCCATCCAAATCCCGGATTCGGTCAATCCCTCCAATCTCTGCGATCACTTGAACAACTGCCATAGGAACCAGGTGCTCCCAGGAACCCCCACATCGCATCATCTCTCTGATAGCAGTTCCGGAATGGGTCTGTCTTTCAAAAAGAGAAGGAGAACATACCGGAATCCTTACCTCAGAAAAAAGCCTGATGACGAGTGGGTTACTGGTATACACAATCTCAAACGGAGGAGTCATTGAGATGATGTGAGCAACCCAGAGTGCATTCCTCTTAATATCCTCGATTGGAATGACATAAAACGGTATTTTCAGGGTTTTGAGGGCCCTTGTGATCATAAGCACGCGTTCACCGGCAGTGAACGGATTCTCCTCATCATGACTGAGTTGCGCGCTTCCAATCCCGATGATTATCTCATCAGCCTCTCTTGCAATCCGATCAATCACTGTCTGGTGTCCATTATGATAGGGCTGAAACCTGCCAATGTAAAACGCCCGTTTCAAGATCCTTCACCTGCAATGAGGACTGCGATCCGCGCTGCAAACGCACCGGCTACGAATCCGGCATCGATATTTACCACCGTCAGCACCGAGCATGACTGGAGCATACTTGCAAGAGCTGCCTCTCCATTCCCCATATACCCGTACCCGGTTGAGACCGGCACTCCAATTACCGGACGATCCATAAGCCCGGCTACAACAGCCGGGAGTGTTCCCTCTCTTCCTGCTGCTACCACCAGTGCATGACAATCGGCCATTTCTTTCAGAACCGGAAAGAGCCGGTGAATACCGGCAACACCGACATCATAAGCAGTTTTGACACGGCATCCCATCTCCTCAGCAATGATTCGCGCTTCTTCTGCCACCCTGATATCAGATGTACCAGCGGTGATTATCCCGATGATACCTCCGGTCTGTTCTCTTGGCGGGCATCCAGCGAGAACCATTACTCTGGCACTTTTGTTGTATTCACTCGCGATCCCCAACCTGGTTGCAATCTCCTGCAAGGGTAACGCGGTCTGTTGATCAAGTCGGGTGATCACACATCGACCTGCTCTCTTTGCATACTCCTCTGCTATAGCAGAGAGATGCTCAGGATCTTTCCCCTCTGCGAGGATAACCTCAGGAATACCACACCTCTCAGTCCTGCCAAGATCCAGAGTCGCAAACGAGCCAACATGACCTGCGCCAAGGTTTCTTATCTCTCGTTCAGCCTCTTTTGTGGATGTAACTCCGGTTCTGACGAGTTCCAGGAGATCTCGCAGACCTCTATGAGGTTCCATATATAACAAGTAAGATATGAGTCAAAGATTAGATAATAGGTTCATTGTGGTGGATTATCTCTTCTATATCGCCTTCTTCGGTGCAATAGTATGCATCTTTCTCTGGCTTCGGGATATCAGAGTATATTTGAGGACCGGACTACCAGGGTACCGAAGAGCAGCACGAAGAGGAGTATTCCATACAGCGCTGGCGACCGCCGGAGCGGGAGAAATACTACTTTTTCCTTCAGTTGATCTTCTGGGGATAGGAATCATGCTGCTTGGGCTCTATATGCAGGGCCAGGAGAAACGGGAGAATGTATTCTCCCCCGCTCAGCCACTCCTTGAACGATGCCTCGGAAAGGCATCAATCAAACGATAATTATGAGGCTATACACATGCTGAGCAGACCAAGAGGAACGCGGGATATGCTCCCTGAAGAGATGGAGCGACGAAGGGAGATTGAAGCACGAATGCGGGCTAAAGCCCGTACCTGGGGGTATCGGGAGGTCGTAACTCCTACCTTTGAGGAACTGGACCTCTTCACGATCAGATCTGGTGACGGAATCATCGATGAGATGTATGTCTTTGAGGATAAGGGAGGACGATCACTTGCACTCAGACCTGAGCTCACCGCTCCGGTCCTCAGGATGTTTGTTAATGAGGGAAGATCCCTCATAAAACCGATAAAATGGTGCTATTTTGCTGACTGTTATCGATATGAACGACCACAAAAAGGAAGATACAGGCAGTTCTGGCAATTTGGAGTAGAACTTATCGGTGCCGATTCTGCAATGGCTGATGCAGAGATAATCATGGTGGCATCAGAACTCCTCAGGGTCGCTGGCGTGACGTTCACGCTGAAGATAGGTCATCTCTCATTTATGCGAACTCTTCTCAAGGATTTATCTGATACTCATCAGAAGAAGGTCAGATCATTCCTTGATAAACGAGACACAGATGCTGCATTTGAATTTCTGAAAGAGATAGAGAGAGCAGACCTCAGTATTCCCCTACAAAATCTCATAGATGCCCGGACTCTGGAGCAGGTGTTCGACGTCATCGGTGAGATCCCTGAAGCAGATCGGATACGGGAGACCTTTGACATTCTGACGAATGAAGGAGTGTCCTATGAGATTAATCCTGCAATCGCCCGTGGTCTCGATTATTATACCGGGATTGTGTTTGAATGCTTTGCAGAAGGACTCGGGGCAGAGAACCAAATCCTCGGTGGGGGGGCATACCGTCTCGCTCACCTCTTTGGCGGAGAAGATACCCCATCAGTAGGATTTGCAATTGGCTTTGACCGGGTAATGGTATCAATAGGCGAAGATATCTGGATGCCATTCCAGCCCCAGGTGACAATCATCTTCACTCCTCAGGCACGGATGCGTGGTCTGACCGTTGCAAAGAAGCTGAGAGAGGCAGGGATCATATGCGGTATAGATCTGATGGGCCGGGGATTCTCGGCACAGATGAAATCCGCAGGCAAGGTTGCAGACTATGCAGTCATCATCGGAGAAGAAGAGGTAAAATCAGGTCTGGTTACTCTCAAAAATTTAGACGATGGGAGTCAGCAGACTATTGCCCTCTCTGAAGCAATACAATCCATACAGTCAGGCAGTTAAAATCCGGGTTCAGACAGATGGCACGGAAACGAGAGAATACGACAGAACAGGCAGAGTTACCTGCGGAAAACCTTGCTGATGAACTCGCAAGGCAGCAACGAAGTATCAGTGTTGCTGAGTTTTTTGAGAAGAACAAACATCTCCTCGGGTTTGATTCTCCAGTCAGAGGAATAATAACCACTGTCAAAGAAGCGATAGACAATGCTCTTGATGCCTGTGAAGAGGCAGGAGTACTGCCTGATATCTATTTAGGTATCTTCAGAAAGGAGGATGATGTCTTTAAGGTCGTCGTAGAGGACAACGGCCCAGGTATCGTTCCCGAAAATATCCCGTATGTCTTTGGAAAACTCCTGTATGGATCCCGGTTTCATCAGATACGACAATCCCGCGGACAGCAGGGCATCGGCATCTCTGCTGCGGTACTGTATGCTCAGCTGACAACCGGGACCCCGACTATGGTCATCTCCCGATGCGGATCAGAACGGGCTGCGTTCAAGATGCTTATTCAGATTAAGACCGAGACGAACGAGCCAGACATTCTCTCCCGTGAGGAGATCACCTGGGACCGGACCCATGGAACCCGGATAGAGATAGAGTTTAAATCTAGCCTTGCCGCAAAAAAACGGCTGATTGAGTATCTCAGGTACACCTCAGTCGTCAACCCGCACACCCGTATCCGGGTTGACCTCGATGGGGAGACGATGACCTTTGATCGGGCGAGTGAAGAGCCGATCATACCCCCTAAGGCGATTAAGCCGCATCCACACGGGGTTGAACTCGGTGAACTCAAACGGATGACTGCTGCCTCGACAGAGCCACTCCGGAGTTTTCTGATAGAAGGGTTCTCCCGTGTCGGTGAGAAGACCGCCGATGATATCTTAAAATCTGCAATCATGCCAGGGGATATTGTTGCATCTTCACTTGATACGAAGGGTCTCGTTGCTCTCCTCGCTGCGATGCAGGCGGCAAATGTCCCTCCCCCGCCAGCGCAGGTATGTCTCTCTCCGATAGGAGAAGATCTGATCAGACAGGGACTTGAGAAAGAGTTTCAGCTTGATTATATATCTGCCCGTACGCGTCCGGCAGCAGTCTATCACGGACACCCATTCATCGTGGAAGCGGCACTTGGTTGGGGGGGTAAACTCGAATCAGAAGGTACAGCCAGGATCATGCGATTTGCAAACCGGGTTCCTCTCATGTACCAGCAAGGAGCCTGCGCGGTTACCGGGTGTATCAATTCGGTAAACTGGAAGACATATGGCGTCGGTCAGCAGGGTCTACCAACCGGACCGCTCATAATCCTCGTACATGTTGCCTCAACCAATGTTCCGTTCACCAGCGAGAGTAAGGACGCAGTGGCCTCAATCCCGGATATTGAGCGGGAGATAACCCTCGCTCTGCAGGATCTCGGACGAGATCTAAAGACATTTATTCAACGCCGGGATCGGAGCCGTCAGACCGAAGAGAGAGCGCGGGCAATCTGTGCCATAATCCCTGAAATTGCTTTAAAAGTTGCAGAGACCCTTGAGCTTCCAGTCCCTGACACAAGTCCGATAGAGGGACAGATCATGAGACGTCTGGTAGCAAAGAAGAAGACAACAGATGGGGTAGTCTCGATATCTGTGAGCAATTATACCTCACATACCATTGACATCACCCTCTACGCAATCACTCAGGATGACCCAACGGTAGCAGTCCCACCACCAGTCTTCATCGAACGGGTTGGTGAAGATTATTCTGCAGTATGGCAACTCCGGATTTCTGCTGCTGATGTCTGGAGAACTGAATACAAAGGAAGCGGGCGGGGAAGTATTGACATCAGAGGGATAGACGAGAAGAAGAAAGTGGTGGTGGATCTTGATAGATAAAGAGGCACGAAAGCAGGAGACCCTGAGCAAACTTCTCGGAATTCCCAGACAGTGGTATGCGCAGATGACCCGGGGGGATCTCCCATCCATCACGATGCCAACGAGGACCAAGAAGAATATTGAATATGATGAGAATACGGAAGTCTGGAAATATGGTGACCGGGAACGACTGAGGGAAGCAGGAAGTGAAAAGAGTGCACTCCATATCCTCAAGATGGCGTATGTCATCTGGTTTATCAGGCACCAGATCAAAGAGAGTCGGTCATCTACCTTAAGAGAATTGTATTACATCTCTGAAGGCTGGAATAAAGCTAAATTTGCAGCACAAAACGATTCAAACCTCCTTATCGAGGATCTTGAGATTCTCACTGAAGTCCAACGGGAACAGTTCAACCTCAGACCTGAAGAAGACGGAGCCAGTATATTCGGCCCACTCAGACTGAGAGAAGAGACCCGCAGGGGATCGAAGGATATCCACTGCGGTGACGATGTAGGAGAGGCCGGGTATCAGA
>JAZDKH010000079.1:0-4708 GCA_043803325.1 Methanobacteriota archaeon
GGTGCTCAAGCTGGCCCTCTCCTCCGGTTTCGATCTCATCTATCATCGACTCAATATCGTCTGCCCCGGCAAGCAGATCGTCCATCAATGACTGAGTGACGTCAAGATTTCCACTCCGGATCTGTGAAAAGACATCTTCAAGTGCATGACAGATCTCCTCCATGTGGATAAATCCCATGGAGGCAGACATACCCTTCAGTGAATGTGCAGAACGAAAAATCTCATCGATAGCATGAGAATCTGTTCCCTGCTCAAGTGTCAGAAGATTACTGACAATTCCTTCATGATTCTCCCGCGATTCAGCGACAAACAGACTACGGTATGCGTCAAGATCTGACATACATCACCTTGGGATGGCTTTGACGAACTCTTCTATCTTCCCTGGAATATTCTTGAGTGGCAGAACATAGTCGGCTGCGTCCCGTTGCAGAGCGGAACGGGCCATTCCATAGACCAGACAATCTTCCTGTCTGCATACTATGGTCACCCCGCCTGCCTTTTTGATTGCTTCACTCCCTTCACCACCATCATTACCCATCCCGGATAAAATTGCAGAAACACTTCGGGCACCAAAGACCTGAGCAGCTGAAACAAATGTCTTATCGACTGCTGGTTTCACATTATGAACCGGCGGTGAGTCTGCATGAACAATCTTTCCGCCCTGTACCCCGCTTTTGTCAAGGTAGGATGAGATGATGGTATGATATCCTGCTTTTGAGATGAAAACCATCCCTTGTTTCAGGATATCTCCATTTTCAGACTCCTTTATTTTCAGAGGGGAGATACGATCAAGCCGTGCGGCGAGTGCCGCAGTAAATCCGCCTTTTGGCGTATGCTGAGTTATGATCACTGCTGCGTTCAGATCTGCATGCAGGGTTGAAACGACCACATCAAGCATTGGAGGCCCTCCGGCTGATGAACCGATGAGCACGATGTTCTTTGCAAGCTCGTCACGCGTCGCTGGCTTTGAAGTGATATACGCGATTGTGCAGATATTTTTGATCTTCTGCCTGAGTTCGCCCCCGATCTCACGGATGTTCTTAATCCCGCGGGGTTTTAGCATGAAATCATCTGCACCAAGCGATATCGCCCGCTTGGTCATCTCAGCACCTTCTGATGTGAGAGAACTGAGAACCAGAGTCCTTGGAAATGGTGAGAATTCACGTTTCTTTTCAAGAACACCGATACCATTCAACTTTGGCATCTCGATGTCAAGAGTAATTAGGTCAGGTTTCAGCTCGTGGATCTTCTCTAGTGCTTCTAGTCCGTCTGTTGCCACTCCGATAACCTGAATTTCCGGGTCATCGGCCAGCATATCCTGTACAACGGTTCGGATAAATAGAGAATCATCTATGACGAGAACCCTGATCATATTATGATGCACCAAGTACGTTGGCGATCTCTTCAAGGACTTTAGGTGCCTGGAATGGTTTTACAATGTATCCCCTTGCACCACTTTTAATTGCCAGTTTTACCATCTGCTCCTGTCCTACCGCTGTGCACATGATTACCTTCGCATTCGGATCAAGGGTTTTTATTGATTTCAGTGATTCGATTCCGTTCATCTTCGGCATGACTACGTCCATCGTGACCAGATCCGGTTTCAGATCTCTGTACTTCGTCACACCGATATCTCCGTCTTCTGCTTCGCCGACAATTTCATGTCCTCCGGCAGATAGGATATTCCTTAATAAGGTCCGCATAAAGAGAGTATCATCGACAATGAGGATTCTTCCCATGGGTGAACGCTTCCTCCTATGATTAAGAAGCTGCGTACTGGTAAAAGTATTTTGTATTAGGGTTGGGTTCAGGCGGGTGGTCTCAGAGCATCCGTAATGTATCGTACCCCTTTCGGAGTGAGCTGAACTTCCTTACGGATCATCACGACATCCACGAGTTTTAACTTGAGAAGAGTATCATAAATTGTATCAAGTTCTTTTGCAGAGAGATTCAGCATATTTTCAATGGATTTTGTATCCATCCCGCTGTAAATAAGCATAGCGACCTGAGCAGTCTGAGCATCAAGTTGGTCGAGCTCTGACCCTTTCATATCCATCTCTTTTGTAGCGTCCCTGAGGAAATTGTACAAGACCTGCAGAGTTGAGAGTGGACAGAGTACGAATGATGTGACCACCTCACTGTTCTCCAGGTGATCCACCTTCACTACATCGAGCTTCTTCCCCTGGAGTTCGCGCTTTGTCAGTTCAAGACTGGCTACCTCCTTTAGAGGTACACTGATCAACTTTTCCTGACTGACAAACCATATACCAGTCTTGAGGACTGCAATTGCTCCCTTCTCCCACTTTGCATTGGTAACGAGGACTCCTCCTCTGATGGCTGGGGACATGAAGTGTGCCATCAACCGGTAGGCATTGCAGGCCATGATGATCTTCTTATTTAAGACCTGCAGAACTTTTTCTACTGAAGCAATCTAGTAAATATTCTCTATTTTGTCAGGACCGGTAACTACCAGAGAGTCTAACTGACCACGTTGCATAAGATCGATTATATCATTATAACGGATTTCAACGTTGTAAGGATCCTTAAGAATGAGGCTTTCCTTGGCTATCTCTATCTTTGAAGTAACCCAGGACCCGTTTTTCTCCAGTTTTACCGGAACCTCTGCCATTGAACTCCTGTACAAGAATTATATATGTCCATATTATTTCTGCTTTGCTTTCCTTGTAATAATTTTCATTATTGTCGCAAGTTCTTCAGCGAGCTCTTCAGCAGTGACATGAACATCTTTCAGATCCCGAAGAAGAACATCATCATCGCGTTTCTTGAGATCACTGATATCAGCTTTGAGTGAGGCGATGAGATCATCATCACCCATCCCTTTCCCCTGGGAGATCTCAAATTGTTCTTCTCCTCCTCCACCTCCAGAGTCGTCATCACCTCCATACATATAAGGAGCTTCTTCAGATGAACTGTAGGAGGCCAGATCACTTCCGCTTATTGAGTCTCCCCCCTCCATGGTAGAGATAATATCTCCTCCTGAATCTGATCCAATATCAATCGTACTTGAGTATATATCGTCTATCTCATCAGATGTATCTTCAGTATCAATGGTGACATTCTCTTCTTCTGCACTTGTTGTGATGTCCATTTTCCTGACCTGATCTTCAGAGGGGAGTTCCTCCATCACATCAGTGTCACCATATGGAGTTCGGACTGAGTCAAACTCGGGGTTTACTGACTCCAGTTCGGCATCAATATTGAATCCGTCATCAAGATCCAGGCCATCAAGAAGATCCGGATCTAGATCATTGTCTTGTTTTGATGAAATTTGGGGTGAATCTTCATCGATTGAGATATCCTCTTCAGGTTCCTCATTCTTTTGCTTTTTCTCTTCTTTGAGTTTCTTTTTTTCTGGGAGATCTCTCTTTGCTGGTTTTGGGAGACTGACTGATGGAAGCGTTGGCATCTTTGGAAGTTTCTTCATCAGTCCTGAGAAGAGGCCGTCCCCACTCGATCCCATACTCCTGGAAGGTTTCTCTTTCTTTGGTTGTGGTTTTTTAACCTTTGGTCTTCGGTTTTTCAGTCGATATTGCAGATCACGGATGAGCTCAGAGAGAATGAGCATCCCGGTCATTACCATCAGACCAATAGCAAGCCCGATAACGACCATCATCAGGTATAGAACCGGAATGTCAAAGAGGAGAAGGACGGATCCCCCAAGTACTATCGTGACAAATATGATGAGGCGTCGGGTTGAATCAGTAAGCTCTACCATCTTTATACTCCTACCAGGGAGGGGATCTTGAAGAATAATCCGATTACGACCGGTGCGAGGATATAGAGCATTCCGGTGGTTGCACAGAGAAGGCTGGCAAAGAAGTAAATGAGTGATCTGTCGCCTCCTGCTACCACTTTTCCTGCTAAAATATTTGCTATAGTTAGCATAGTGATGATGATAACAACATAAGTACCAATAACTTTCTCATCAAAATTTGCAAAGACAAATAAACTTCCTGACACTGATGATGCGATTGTAGCACCCTGGCCAGACGTGAGCGCGGCACTACTCTCACCCAGACTTGCCATTTGTGAGGTGATTGCCCGGGATATCGTGACGAGTATCTGAAAGAGGAAGAGGAAGATAGCGACCATCATCGCATGCATCGGGACAAGAAGGATGATAAACCCCATCGAGAGCGTATGCCTATGCTCACGGAGCAGGACCTGGTCAAGCATGGATGAGCTGACTACCTCACCGATCTTTTCTGCCTTCCCTCCGATCTTAATTGCATCACGATATATGTTCAGATATTTGTAGATGAGATAACTCCCACTCTCATTAATGAACCGCTGCCAGCTCCGGTCTCCGTCAAGTCCGAGATTGAGTTTGGTATATACTCCATTAATAAGAGGCTCT
Source organism: Methanobacteriota archaeon (assembly GCA_043803325.1). Taxonomy (GTDB): domain Archaea; phylum Halobacteriota; class Methanomicrobia; order Methanomicrobiales; family Methanospirillaceae; genus Methanospirillum. The sequence goes on from JAZDKH010000079.1 coordinate 4,379, forward strand.
AGATATTTTAAAGATTTTTTATCTATGTCAGCAAGAGCCGGGGCCATCGTTGTTCCTTTCCCCCCCTGCACTGCCCCGACACTACGAATGAACGTGGGAAACTCGGCATCCCTGAGGGTAATATTTCCGTCATCGATATACCCGATAACCCCGAGAGGGAAGAGAAGCATGCCAATGAGCATAAGGACAAGTCCATAGTTCATCCCCAGGAGAAGCAGGAGGAGTACAATGATGCAGAGGATAGGAACGACCTTCCTTTCCATCCGTTTTATCATGTTTTGTTCTGGAGAACCCTGTGACAGTCCGTGCGACATGGGATCACCAGGAATG
>JAZDKH010000080.1:0-3513 GCA_043803325.1 Methanobacteriota archaeon
TGTATTCAGTTCGCTGCTGGTATCCAAGCTGACCCATCATAGGAACCTGCCACCTGACGTGGTGTGGGGTCCATGGTCCGAGAGTACCAACATGTCGCTCTTTTCCTCCACGGGAGTGCTTACGCTTACGCAAATGAACACCCCAGCGTTTGACCGGACCCTGAGTTCCTTTTCCTTTGGTGATTGCGGTAACATCGGTATACTGTCCGACCTGGAACATACCACGGATATCAACATCTTTTCCAAGCGTGCTGACACCAAAGTCGAATCGTTCAGCCATATTTCCACCACCAATACGTGTCTCCATCAGGTCAGGAACCTTTTTGGGGACACCAGTGAGAAGCGCAGGCCGTGTGTAGGTTATTGCGAAGATATCTACGATCTTCCCTGCTTCTATTGCATCACGGGCTTTCTTCTCTGCCTCATCGCGGCTGTAATTCTTTGGCAGATTAATGCGCCGGCCGAGATCTGATTCAAGGTTATCTGCCCAGATCTCGGTCATAGCATGGTTTCCATACGTATCATGGCGGTATACACGAATTGCTGCGACCCGCATATCAGGTACTTCAACAACTGTAACCGGGACCATGATATCTTTGCCTTCATTTGGGCCCTTCGCATGATCATCGACCATGACAACATGGGTCATCCCAACCTTATATCCGGCAAAACCCTGAAGAGCTGGTTCTCCTTCGTGAACGGGCCATGCATGATACTTTGGTACCTGGCTCTTTGCCCTGACTCGTGGGCTGTATGCCAGGGAACCCATGCGGGGTCTGTGTACATTTGCCATTTTTCAATCAGTCCTTCTGGTCTGTATCTTGATCATATCCGCATAGCATCATGCGGGACATGACTAGCGATGCAAGAACAGAGACACGGAGTATTACAGCAGGTGCTGTACTCGTCAGATCATCTGCTAAGCGGTCTGCAGAACTATCTCTCCCCACATCGCAGAGGTACCGTGATGGTCAGATGCAACCCGGAATTATCCAGGTGCTAGAACATAACCTCTCAATGTAGTCAGACAGTCTGATTCATCGCGCTTAGCTACCGGTCTCTCGTAAGATGCGTGATATTCAGACTTATCCTGTGTCGTTGCACAGGAACCGGGCCGAAACGTCCACCCAAGTCGAAATCACATCCCACTCTATCAGCCCATTGCGATGATCGCAATCCTGGTCAGTCCGCAGATCTTGTGAGTTTATACGGATTGACCGTTGAATATGCATGATCTAAAAAGAACACACAGATTCAGGCTTCATATATATGGGAGGAAAAAAGTAATAAAGGTATTGATTAAACAAAAGTAAAATTATTCAAAGTAGAGATCGCCATCATCCTTGATATATACTTCAATCGGATTGCGGACATATCGGGAACGGTTCTTCTCAGGAACCTCATCACGAATCCGGTAGATGAGCTGAACGGTATCATATTTCACTTTGATTCCGATCTTTTCCGCTTCATCAAATATGAATTGTACTGATTCTAGAAGATCCTGGCCTTTTTCTATGGTGCAAAGGTGTTTTGAATCAAGACTATGAAAGAATTCCAGGGTCTCCCGAGCCCTGGTAATATTTTCCATCGCTGACTTTTCGATCGTGCAGACATTCGCCTTTGAGGTATTGATGATATCAGCTATCTGCTGCTGCGTCATTCCTGCTTTCCGATATCTCATAACCTCCTTCTGCCGGTCAGTCATCAAACCTTCTTTCATTCTTATTAGTAAGATTAAAAGATTTAAACACTTTTCCTTAACACGCAATAAGTAAACCCAATTACAAGCAACACGATCAGCGAGGATTCTGAAAGGAATAATAATGCCCGGAGATACTATTCGATCTGATCAGAAAACGATTTCACAATCTTTATTATGATATTTATCATAGTACCGTTGAACACTCACAGAGGTGTGCAATGGTAGTAAAAGTAGGAATAGCAAAACTCGGAAATATTGCCAGCGGTGTCATGGCAGAACTTCTCCTCGATGAGCGGGCAGACCGTGAGGACATGCAGTCCTTCATGGCAACTTCAGGAACCAAGCTCCAGCCAGAGGATATTGACCGCGTCGTCAGCAACATGAAAGCATGGGCCCCTGACTTCTGTGTTGTGGTCTCCCCGAACGGAGTCCTCCCAGGACCAAAAGGCGCACGAGAAGCACTTGCCGCAGCAGGAATCCCCTGCGTTGTCATCACTGATGACATCACCTCCAAGAAAGAGGAGTGGGAAGCACTCAAGGCAAGCGAATTCGGCTACATCATCATGAAGGGTGACTCCATGATCGGTGCACGCCGCGAATTCCTTGACCCCATGGAGATGGCAGATTTCAATGGGAACCTGGTCAAGGTTCTCGCACTCACTGGCGCATTCCGCAAGCTCCAGGTAGCTCTTGACGAAGTCATTGACCAGGTCAAGGCAGGGAAGAAGGGCAAGGACCTTGTACTCCCTAAGATTGTCATGACCTCTGACAAGGCAGTTGAAGGAGAGTTCAGCAACCCATACGCCTACGCAAAGGCACGGGCAGCATATGAGATATCCAGTGCTGTTGCAGGTGTCAACGTTAAGGGCTGCTTTATGACCAAGGGATTCGAGAACTACGTACCTATCGTTGCATCCGCACACGAGATGATGCGCCAGGCCGCAATCCTCTGTGATGAGGCACGCGAGATGGAGAAGGCAACCGATGCCGTCATCCGCAAGCCGCACAAGAACGATGGAACCCGGGTTGCAAAGAAGACCCTTATCAGCAAGCCTGAATAAAAAAACCTAATTCTCTTTTTATCGCCTGGATTATACATCCCAAAGTCGCAAAGCAAAATATTTTTGACTGACTTTGGATCACGGTTGAAGATATTCACGCCATATTGCAGCCAGGTCTTCGGGAAGGGTGAGAATGACTGGTTCAAGATGCAATCGTTCCATAAAAGCCGTATCTGAAGTTGACAGGGGATTCGGATTTATCCGTGAGATGACCGAACAGAATGCAGAAAAGTGATCTTTGTCTTCGTCTTTTCCAAAGAATATCGCCATATTGAATGCGCTTGTACCAAGAAACTGATATAAACCCAAAATGGTTACCAGATCAGCTGAAAATTCCTCAAGTACCCCATTGAACTCCTGAATCGTAGTAATGGGCAGGATACATCGTATCTCCCGCTCCCCCACCGGAACCGGCTGTGCATACCAGAACAGACGGGTTCCAGAAAGTGACCGCCCATTCTTCTCTTCATATCGCCTGATAGCATCGAAATACCTCTCTTCATTTTCAGAATAATACTCTTTAGAGGCGTTCAGATAACGGCCTGGAAGAACATCAGATATCATATCTGAAAGTCCCTGAAGATGAGGGTGAGAAAGGGAAGCTCCCGCAGAAGGAAGGTAATTCCAGTTAATCGAGATATATCCGTCCTGATCCCACAGAGCACGGATCTGACCGGCAAGAGCATCGATTATCTGCTGTGGTGAGAACTTTTGTACTGAATGTGCTGTGGTGATCACTGTCACCACATG
>JAZDKH010000081.1:0-2243 GCA_043803325.1 Methanobacteriota archaeon
TTGATCAAGGTATCTTTATGCATGGTATCTCCCTCCTTGGTATGTTCTCATATCGTTGTATGAGGGCTTTGGAACCTGCCTGGATGTATCTGAACCCAGAGGGATGGATGATCATGAAATGCAATTGATACAACGATAGGAGTTTATCTCAGTTGATGAACCTTTCAGATATGTTTCTTCCGTATCTGCTCTGAAAGAGATATCGGGGTTAATACATAGGAAAGTCCAGTGGAAATAAAGGGGTCTTAAACCCCTCGAAGCGCCCCGGAGGAATGTGCTTTCAATTCCTAATATTTTGTCGATAACCTATTATTTTTGAAATATATCCCCTTTATGCCGCTGCGCGTGATGGGAGATGAAGTTATATTAGTCGCACTCTATATCCTCCCCTCATTGAGCAATCCCTTAATCAAGATAACCTAGCTCATCTAAAACCTTGACTGGAGATGTATCTCCATTTCATTGGATATGCAACTGCGGTGGTAATTCTTTTCCGGGATCCTGAGTGGGTTCATACTTCCATCCAGGGTATTTTTCTGAGAATTCTATAAGGAACCTAATACGGTTCCTTTCTTTGGAGAGGAAACCACTTCAGCTCATGACAATGAACTCTCTAAGCTGTTGAGTTTCCAACAGCATACGCACGGAGATACGTGATATTTTGCGATATACAACAAGTATTGGGCTGATTGCCCTTGTAGTGATGGTTGGGTTTGTCTCAGCAGATCGCCTGCCGAATCAGACACCTGAGAATCAGTTGTTTTCAATTGACACGGTCATTGATGTGACCGGAATGGTTGATGATAGTACCAAACTCTCCTGGGTGATCGCATCACCTGGCTCTATTCCTACTGGTATTCTTGGGCCGAAGCAATCTATCGGGGATATCACTTATAGAGACTCGATAATGACCAATGGAGGAAAGATCGCAGAGAATAAGAACTTCGCGTTCGACTCACAGGATAAGTCAACCGGACTCTTCAACATAGAAGCAGAGAAGGTTCTGACCTATGCCAGCACTGAAGGCTCACACATGGTTGGTGAAGAAGAGTATACCCTCTCTGTTGCAGGAAATTTCACAAACTCTGACGGCAATATCCGATGTGTCTTCCAGGAGGGAGGATCAGTCCTACCCGCGTTCTGCAACATCGTGAGTGCCAAGAGTAGCCTGATAAACGTAAACAGTGCTCAAATATCTACGAAAGGACAGATTCGGGCGGTTTCGTCTGATGCAAACACCCCTGCTGAGCTGAACTATCAGATTGCAGTAACCCCTGATGCAAACTCAGGAAGTGGCTTTGCTGAAGGAACTGTTAAGACTGTCTTTGCCGGTAGTGTCATGGAGGCCCGGGATGGTTCTGATGAAAACTGGAATAAGACCTCAGCCACGAACAGCTGGAAGGACTCTACTGAAGTCACCGGCGGGATTAAGAACTTCCAGAAGTCACTTGGATACAAGTCCGGGTTCAGGGTGTAAAGACTGTTAGAATACTCACTGGTTTATCCAGTGTATCTTTTTTTGAGACAATCATATCGGGACCATCAAAGCAATTTTTCTGACATGAATCAATTTCCCTCCTCTATGAACTCATCAGAACCGTTGTTTGTGATCCACGGAGATATCCAGTGAAGGGTCCCCAGATAGAAGAATCCAGATCATGGTCTGGCTGATATCTGTTGTGAGTGGGAACCATCTGATAGTATCTCCTACGAGTTCGTTAAATAATCTATAAATGAACGAATCCTGAAATACCATACAAATTATGGGAATAAAAGGATGGATCATTCCTCAGGGTTATCAATTTTTTGATCTCTTTGAACAACTGGTTCATGTGGTTGTCGTGGGTTTCTTGTTTTCTCAGTGTTCCAGATAGTGAGCGGGAGTATCATTCTCTCCTGAATCTATTTTTTACTGTTCTGATAGGAAATGGACCTTTTTGGCTTCCATCTCTTTGGTAGTGATTCCATAATGAGTGCTTTAATATCCTACTCTGTAGTTGTAGGATTCTTAACTACTATGTGCAGTAATCTATGATTGTATCAGAGATATCCGATTCTCTATAGTTGGAAACGACCCATGGATCTCCCGGTCCCGTCTCTGCATCAGACCCTGAATGGGTGATACCAACCTTCTGAACCGATGAAATTGAAGACAGAATGAGAAGAAAAATTGCATCTGGTGATTACCAGAAGTGCGAATACCCAAGAAAAATCGAAGTAAGAACATGAGATTGAAATTGATT
>JAZDKH010000082.1:0-12419 GCA_043803325.1 Methanobacteriota archaeon
TGGGATCCCAAACCACAATCGGGACATTGGCGCACGTGATCAGGTTCTCAAGATAGGCATTTGTTGACTGGAGAATAGATTCTATCTTCTTTCGCTCATCCAGTTCGCTCCGGATCTCTTCATATGCTGCCTGCAGTTCAGAAGTCCGCGTCTCAATGATCTGCTCCTGGTATTCGTACAGGGAGGAATTGCGGAGCACCAGTGCAATGATGGCTGAAAGGGTGTCTAGCAGGGAGATGACTGAGTCAAGATGGATGATGTCAGGCAGCCCAAGGGCAAAAATGACTCCCACATGGGCATTTCCGGTTATCAGCGGGATGATGATACAGGTCTCAAATCCTTCATTTCTGATCACCTCCGGGGGAGATCCGGTATCACCATCATACCAGACCGAGGGCTCCATATCACCCAGATGACTTGCAAAGCAGTGAAACACCTCCGGGGATTCTGCCCAGAGACGTCGTCTCTCCGGGTGAACGGTCAGGATTTGTCGTCCGGCACCATCCGGAACATCACTTCCCCGGACAAGGAGAACACACCTGGCCCCGGTCAGTTCCCGAATCTCTTCAGACAGGTATCTCCCCAGTTCTTTCGGATTATCAGACCTCGCCAGCACCTGACCGATAATATCCATGGTCATGATCGAGACGGCCGGGTCTGTGACTGTCGAATCCCGGATCATGGGATATCACCTGAAAGCCGGTTCATCGCGTTCTGGATCTGTGTCTGCAAATGATCACAGGAGACTGGCATTAGTTCATAAGGAAGTCCACAATAGTGGGAGACTTCGTGAATTTTTTCCAGTGGGATCGGTACTATCCCGGTGTCAAGATATACGAGCCTACGGTGCATTTCCTGCATGAAATTTTCCGCATTTTCCTGGGATAACCCTAATTCTTGGGTAAAGACTTCTTTCCATCTCCCAGTCCATTCAGGAAGGAGGAAAAATACTCCCTCTCTGATGAGTGATTTGTACGCTTCTTTTCCCAGGAGTAACTCACAACAATTCACCCCAACAGTTCGTGCAACACCGGGCATCAGTTCAATCCGCTCCTGAGTTACAATCTGCCCTTCCACGTATCGAGAAGGATCGGTGAAATACTGAGCCAGCGGGCACCTTGTCAGGCTCGCACCATACAGGCTGAGGGTCATGGCAAATCCAAGTCTGTCCGGTTTTGTGCCGGAAAGAATCGGCCCGAGACGTTCACGCATCAATAATCCCTGATGCCGCTTCCTGATCAGCCAGGGAAATAGCTTCAATCAACTGATTCTGGCTGATCATATCTGGCGTCTCCCTGGAATCAAGGGATGGAGAGTTCATGCTACATTATCCTTCTCGCTCGTGTTAATCGAAATAGCGAATTTTACCTTTGAACATGTGAGTATATGAGTGTATCGGGGGATATAATGTGGACCCTATCCGGGTTATCCTTCACCTTTAGGGACTGTGCCGGTTTCCGGTCCAGGTGGCATGGAGGTCATTGGAGAAAGGCGGGAAAGGGGACGAGGGCTTTGGATACCCGACAGAGAGGGTTCAGGTATTATCTCGGCCACTCCAGGGGATAGTAGCAGAAAAGGGGAAATCTGTATGGCAGGAGAATCGCTTATTGATTATAAATCGAATACATATCCTTTATTTGAAAAGTAACATCTGGAAGAGAAATATGAAACAGATATACGGGCAAATTTTTCAGTTCCTCGGAATCATTGGATTATCCGGAATATGTGTAATTATTAACTATTATTATCCCTCGTATTATCTGCAAAAGATAATACTATCTCTGATAGTGCTTGCTGTTCTTGTCGGAGTTTTCAGGCTGATTCTCCCGGTACTGGTAGGCCACCGGATATCAGACCCGAAATCACGATATAGCCTGAGAAAAATTTTCAATATTACCACCGCTGTCCTGTTTCTCATCTTCATGGTTCTCATTTGGATAGAAGAGTCAACCTCTCTGCTGGTTACCTCAAGCATCATTGGTGCGGGAATCGCGTTTGCCCTACAGGATGTTTTTAAGAGTTTTGTAGGGGGACTCATCCTCCTGCTCTCGGAAACGTATCGGATTGGGGATCGAATAGAGATTGATGATCACATCGGGGACGTGATTGATATCGGGATTATGAATACCGTTATCATGGAGATTCGAGGCTGGGTACATGGGGATCAGGTAAGTGGTAGGTTGATCTCAATTCCTAATGCATCGGTGATCAACCGTCCGGTTATCAATTATACCCGGGATCATTCCTTTATCTGGGATGAACTTTCTCTTCCCCTGACCTATGACAGTAACTGGCAACTTGCTATAGCGACGATTGAACAGATCATCAGAGATAAAGTGCATTCACTGATGCCTTTGGCTGAAAAAGAGATGCTCACTTTAGGGGAGAAATATTACCTGGTAAAGCGGGCAATCGAACCTTCGGTATACATCTCCCTGACCGATAACTGGATCCAGGTTGATGCCCGGTATATCTGCGACGTGAAGAACAGACGTCAGATGAAACATGAGATCAGTTTTGAGGTGATGAACTGGATAGCCTCTAGATCAGATGTTGATATTTCTTCTACCACCTCAACAATAACCATTCGAGGAGAAAAAAAGGTTGAACCTCCGGGACATAATCATTTTTCATGAGGGAAAGGGATCATCTGATTAGGAACCAATTCAGGTTCAACGTTCTTGTTTTCTCTTTTTATTGGATATTGCAATGCTGAAGGGGAGGATGAAACTCAGGTAAATATCTGAAGAGATACCTGGATAAAGAGAGCACAACCAGGTCCTTCCCGAAATACCTTCCCGAAATACCTTCCCGAAATACCTTCCTGAATATGCCTTGATATCGAAAATATTCATCAATTAGGCAGGGATTGAGTCAGGCAATACCCCCCGGCAGAGATATCAGGAGCCTTAATCCCTGCTTTTTGATATGCCTCCCAGGCTCTTTTCGTAATATCGGTCTTAAATATAAATTCGTGTCTGAGATCATTCACATAGGCTTTTGCAGTAATCTTTCGAAACAGGGGTAAATTCTCCACAAGTATAGTATATGGCCGTGTGTCTGAAACATACACATAGCGGGATGTAATAACAGCTTCTGAAAGAAGGCGGATTGCTTCCTGAATATCAGAATCATATGAAAGATAGAGGTCAATGATAACCATCATCTCTGCTGAACCAGCATTGGCACTGGAGACAGAATTACTTATTGCGGAATAATTCGGGATAGATACTCTGCTATCTCCCGGAGTAATAATTATCGTCTGAACCATCCCGATATCCACAACTTCTCCGTAATCATTTCCAACCTGGATTTTATCCCCAATTTGATAGGGTTTTTCAATGACTATTACAAATCCTGCGACAATATCAGCAAAGAGATCTTTCAGTCCTAATCCGAGGCCGGCACCCATGATCCCGGAGAAAACAGCAAATTCGGTGAGTCCCAAGTGAAGGAGGGGTGATACGATGAGATAAAAAGCTCCTAAATAGATAATAATCTTTACAACCGGGATAGCCATTGCCAGAACGTGTCTTTTTGTTCCAAGCTGCTCTGATAAAAATTTTAAGCAGAGATCCAGTAACCAGACAGCAATATATGCAAATATGAGAATTATCAGACTTTGAATGATCCAGAACGGATTAAATATAATATCAATGAGATGAGGTGTCTCAGTAATATCCGGGGACAATGCTGAAATATTGGTGAGGTTTTTAACAATATTTGTTGCATTTGTCATAATCACCATATTATCCGGAGATATTGGTGAGGTATTTGTGAGGTTGGTGATGATGGTAGTTGCATTAGACATGATCACCACACCATCCGTATTTTCTGAAGTTCGGTTGTTATCCCGGCAAATGCGAGCGGTTCTATGGTTATGTGTGTTTCTTTTATCGCAATGATTTTTTTATCTTCAAGATGAGCCAGAATAAGATTTAGATTAATCTCCTGCGGAGTCACTGATTGAAGATCCTGAATGCTCACCGTTTCAAGGGAAAGAAGCATAGAGAGGATATAGGCAGTGTCAGGATCCATGACACCATTCAGCGGAGGTGGCGACATTGTACTCATCCTGATCTCCCATGCCTCAAGAGATTTTTCCCAGATGTGTAAGGCTATACCAGGATTTCCATTTGATATCTGTGCCAGTCGTTGAAAGATGAGTTCATCTGGTTCGACTTCATGACTTTTTCCCCGGAGCATGGCCCATATGAGACGGAACCGGATGCCATAAATCATCATCGAATAAGTATCATGGAAAAAGGGTACCTCAAATGTTAGGTTTTTCTGGACCATAATCAGACGACGGGGAACCGGGGTATCGATGACATAAAAAACAGAACTGGTATGCTGGGAGAGGATAAAGTCCCGCAATTTTCCGTAGTTTTTTTGAGGAAGTGTTATTTGAACCGGAAATAGTGAACTGATACCTTGAACGGCTGACAAGTATCTCCAACTGTGAATATTCCACGTCGTTACCCATATTTGATTTTTTTGGGATACCAACTCGATGAACTGACGAAGGATATGAAATCCATCTATCTTCCGCTGGGCAAGAAAGTGACAGTTTTCGACTATATAAATTTCATTTTCCGGGAGGTTGGAAAGAACCGATATGTCATCAACAAATGATTCAAATCTGATCCGGGTTGTTCGTCCGGAATGAATACACTCAACTTTTGTTGCGAGATCTTCTTTTCCTGCGAGGTACTCGGAGATTATTGCGATATGTCTCGCTTTTCCTGATAACCCTTCGTCAATTGCATCCAGGAGGATTTTGATTTCATTGGCCCAAAGGATTTGTGAGGATGGAGGGCAGACCGAAGGGTGCTCATTGTCCATTATTACTCTAATTATACATCCTCAAACAATATGATCGTATCTCTCCAGATTAGAACTAGATTAGTCACTATGATATTCTTTTTAGCGATATTCACGATTTTTGAGTTCTGTATGGCTGAGAGATTCTGCGATTCAATTGAGGCTATTACACAAATATCAGGGGGAATGAAAGGAATCCAGCAGTACAGAGCAGGGTGAAGAGAGAATATCACAAATTCCCGGCTGATACCCTCTCCCTCTTTTGTTGGTGTAGATTGCTGTGTCTCAAATCCGTCCGGGTCGGGCAGGAGTTGCCAGGCTGCAAAAGCCAGAACAAGGAGAACGATGAAAGGGATGAAGAGGAGCAGAAATCCATCCCGATATTCCCCGGATCCGGCCAGAGATAGTGCAAGGATCACCGGGCCGAAAACCGCACCGATCTGGTCAAGTAGTTCATGGATGCCAAACCTCATCCCCCGCCCGACCGGATATCAGCCTGACTGCATACCCGAGAAACTCCCCGGCCCCGGTGACGGTTCCGATGAGATCCGTAGAAGCACCGAGCGAGAGCAGGTACGGGCTGCTGATACTCCGGGCTTCGCACGAAGCTGTTACCAGCAACGCACGCCGGAATAGGAATACCCCGGTTAGAAGGGGTGGCTGATTAGGCAATCCAGATTATATCTTCATGTCGCACCGTGCAACAGCCTCTTACTTGATCTGATTGAGAGTCGGTAATTATTTATTTTAGAACGTAATTGCAGTAACCTCCCTACTAATTTTCTGATTCACTTAATACCTGAGGAATTGTTTATGGATGAAAAAGGGTTACTCTTGGAAAACCAGTCTCTGAAAGACCAGCTTGAAGAATCCAGGAAGGAAGCATCAAAATATCGGGAAGTTCTAAATGCGGTTAATACCCCGGTTATTGCAATCGATACAAAACAGAACATTACATATATTAATATATCCGGTTCCGCCCTTATTGGAAAAAAATCTGATGAACTTATCGGAGTGAAATGCGATTCAGTATTTCAGACAAATGATTGTCAGGGTGGAAATTGTGCCACAGTGCGTTCAATGAGGGAGAAAAAACCACTGAGTTCTGATACTGTTGCCCGGATAGGCGGAAAGGAAATTCCAATACGATATGAAGCTACTCCTCTGATAGATGATACCGGAACCGTCATCGGTGCAGTTGAATTTGTTCTCAACCTCACGGAGACGAAAAAAGCTCTATATGAGGTAAACCGGAAGGTGGCCTATCTTGATGCAATTCCAACCCCTGTTCTGGCTATAAATACAAAATTCATGGTCGAGTACATCAATCCCGCTGGAGCTGCGGTTGCAGGTATAACACAACAGGAAGCTTTCGGAAAAAAATGTTTCGAATTATTTCACACCGGTCACTGCAATTCAGAACAGTGTAATCTGATGAAAGCGATGACAAAGGATGGGGTTTTTACCGATGAGACCGTAGCCAGACTCCCCTCAGGCGAGCTGAATATCAGGTATACCGGGGCCCCGCTTAAAGATAATAATGGAGAGATAACAGGGGCTATCGAGTTCATTCTGGACATTACTGAAGAGGTAAATGCTGCCAGTGAAGTTATGGCCCTCATTGAGGCAGGAATAAACGGAAACCTGAAAGCACGTGGGAATCCTGATCGGTTCAAGATTTCAGGTTTTAAGAAAATAATGAAAGGGTTTAATGAAATCCTTGACGCAATAACACGGCCAGTCAACGAAGCACTCCGCGTATCTCAAAGTTATGCAAAATATCAGTTTTCAGACCGGATAGATCCTAATCTGGAAGTTCAAGGTGACTGGATTGAGTTCAAAGATGCCCTGAATAGTATCAGTACTCAGGTCTCAGCTGCGATCCATCTGATCAATACCCGGGTAAATGAACTTTCTTCTGCAGCAGTTGAAGTCAATGCCAGTATCGAAGAAGTTAGTGCAGGAACACAACAGATTGCCCTGAATACATCCACGGTAAGTAAGAATTCCAGAAGTGGAAGTGAAGGAATTCTGCAGATATTAAAGGCAATGGAAGATCTGAGTCAGGCGATAGAGGCAGTGTCTCGTCGGGCTGAATCAGTATCAACCTCATCTGATGAAGCCAACGAACATGCAAAAACCGGAATTGAACTTGCGAAGCGATCTGAAACAACCATGGGGGAGATCACCAGATCTACCGAACAGGTTGATATCTTAATCAAAGATATTAACGGCCAGATGAATGAGATTGGGAAAATTATCAGAATGATATCTGATATCGCTAATCAGACTAATCTTCTCGCCCTCAATGCAGCAATCGAAGCTGCACGGGCAGGGGAAGCAGGTAGAGGATTTGCTGTTGTTGCCGCAGAAGTCAAAGCACTTGCACAGGATTCCCGGCAATCGGCAGAGAATATTGCCGATATGATATCAAACCTGCAAACCAAGGCAAAAAAGGCAACAGAAGCAATTGATCAAACCAGCATGGTTGTCAGGGGGGGCAGTGATTCGCTCATAGAAACTCTCTCTAAATTCAACCTGATCGCAGAAAGCATTGAAATGATCAACTCGAATATTGTTGAAGTAGCTTCAGCTTCAGAAGAACAGTCTGCAACAATCGAAGAGATGACGGCAGGTATTCAGGAGTTGTCAGACCTTATCTCCAATAATGCGAATGAAGTTGAAAGTGCTGCGGCTGCTACTGAAGAGACTTCAGCAACGATGTCTCATATCAGTGATACTATGAATAATGTTGTAGTCATTGTTGAAAGTGTAACTGAGGAGATAAATAAATTCAAAGTCTGATCTTGATAATATTCAGCAGCATAATCCTTGTCGAAGGGTAAAACAAAAAAAGGCTGAATAATTACGAAAAATTATTTTTTGCCTATTGCAAACAATGTTCCCGGTCCGGTTCCTGATGGATATTTTGAGTAATAGTGTTTCTGACACGTTACAACCATCCAGTAGCAACTCTCCATCGGATATTCATCAGCATATATTTTTTATGAATTGTAACATTCAGTTCACAAAAAAAATAATCTATGACATCTTTTAAGGGGTATATTATATTCACACCTTGAAGATAAGAATATTTTGAAATTGGTATGAAAAGTGACATTTATATCCATCAAATTTCAACCTCGAAATATATCCTCTTTGAAAATAGAAATCAAGTGAATTTAAGATTAACCCCAATATGTCGTCGTAAACCCCCTGAATATGTGTTCGGGATGTATCCTCAGCAGTTCGTTCGATTGCACCAAACCCGAAGAGGAGGCACTCGAATACTCATCAAAGGTTATCAGATTCGATGTAAAACTCCTGATAACGAGTTATGGGGTAAGTAAAGCCTTTCTTATAGTGGTGGATACTCCGGTATTCCTAAACCCTGAACTCGGTTGGGTTAGGGGAATTAATTTTAAGTTTTCGCAGTCAAATTAAGTATTAACGGAAGAATAGCCATCTGATGAAGTAAATTTTATAATCTCTAATATTAGGGGATATCTCCCGCTGATAAATCTTAAAATTTAACTCATTTTTTAATTTAAACGTCTATTTAATCACATGTTCCCTAATTGATGCCGAGTTCAGGCTAAACTGATGGAAGTGATATCAAATTGTCTTCAATGCATCCATTCGTGAGAATATCAGGATCGGTAAGGCAGATGCAACTGATCGAGAAGTGCAGCAGGCTGCGAGGTTCGCCAAAATCCATGAGTTCATCTCCGCTCTTCCGGACGGGTATGAGATACTTGTTGGAGAGCGGGGGATTCGCCTCTCCGGGGGAGAACGTCAGCGGGTTGCAATCGGCAGGGCAATTCTGAAAAATGCTCCGGTTCTCATTATGGATGAAGCGATCAGTAACCTTGACACCGGGACTGAACTGATAATCCGGGAAACCTTCGCGAGCTGATGAGAGTCAGGACCGTGTTTATGCTCGCCCACCGGCAGTTTCTCATTTTTAGGCCCTTTTTCTTAATAATATGAGAACCCTTCTGAATCAACTGGCTGCACATTTTTACATCCCCCAGACGGTAACCGGGAATGAACATTGATAGTCCGGGGTTCCGGAATACCCCTCTTCTCTCCTGAAAATTTTTTCATCCCAGCTTATCCCGGGTGTCTGATCAAAGACTATCAGATGGGCCTCATCAGCACCACATCGGTCAGCATATCTATATACCTGGGTGATCCCATCCTGAATGGTCTTTTCACGGGAGCCTCTGATTATCTTCATTTCAATAACCACCCGCTGCCATTTGGTGGGGGATATCGGCCATGCAACATAGAGATCAACTCTGCCTCTGCCGAGCCCGTATTCCCTGTCAATCCGACCTCCTCCATTTACGACCCGCTGCAGGAATGCCATCAGGAGCAGCTGGGGTGCAACCTCTTTATACTGAAAGATATCCACCCAACTCTCCTGGTGTTCCCTGAAAAACTGTTGAAATGCGGTAAGTAATGACGAAGTGTCAAGCCGGTTATCAGGAGTAAGATACCACGATTGTTTCAAAGCCATTCCCATCTGTGCATTCCAGGAGAGTTCTCTCGGGATGACTTCCTGATATATCCGATTGGCAATGGCTATCTCACCGTTCTGCTCCTGCCGAATCAGACCGAGATCCAGCACATACTCTACATCAGGGGATAAAAATCCGGACTCGAATGAGTCACCTGCCAGAATCGGCTCGATTACTCGCCTGACCCGTTCTTCTTTGAGTTTATCGGTTAGTTGATCCAGGTGGGTCTCTCTCCTGAGTATCAGGTTCTCCTTCGCCTGGATAACCATGTCAGAAGTAATTGTCCGGGTCCGGTCTTTCCCCTCAGGCATCCTGAAACAGATCTCGTATCCCAGGGCATTGACGAGCCATGGCTGGCCGGCGGTGAGATCCCAGACTTGTTTAAACACCGGCTTCTCAAATATCTGGCCGGTCTCTTCGGTGTGCTGGAGAAACAGGATCGTAATATCCTCAAATGAAAAGTTGCCCAATCGCAGTGATTCGGCTTTGATATTGAAAGCACTCCCCCCGGTGATCACACTCTTCCTGGAATCGGAATGAATCCGATAATCCCTGATATCCCGGACACCGCAAAGAATAACCGATGACGGAAAATAGTCCGGGCGTTTATCATATCCGGAGCGGATCTGACGTAAGACTGAGATCAGAGAATCGCCGACCAAAGCATCGATCTCATCTATCAGGAGTATAAAGGGATGAGGAGTTGATTGAGCCAGACTGGTAAGATATCCGTTCAGCAGAGTAAATTCATTGGTATCTGATAGTTGATCAATTACCTGATTATTAGTATCAGGGATGAGATCATATTGTTTGATTCTCTGTTTAATCTCGCTGATTATTGCCCCTATGGCCCCGGATACATTTTCTCGTGCAGCCTGAGCTCCTTCAACATTGATGTACAGGCAGGAGTATTCACCCATCTGGTTGAGATGTGCCATCAGGGCAAGAAGGCATGAGGTCTTCCCGGTCTGCCGTGGGGCATGGAGGATGAAATACTTTTTCTGATGGATCAGGCTGATAATCTCATCTATATTAACTCTAGACAGAGGAGAAAGAGTGTAATGATCCCGGGAGTTGACCGGCCCGGCAGTGTTAAAAAACCGCATAAATCAGATATTATCTTATCCGGGAACCTTATGAGGGTATGCATGGGGGAATCCCGAGGGGGAAGAGAAATACGTGATGAGAGTATGGTTAGGAAATGAAGCAATATCTACAGCACTTTTCTTACACTGTTACTGAATACCGAAGATTCGATAATTATGTGGTTTTTTAACAGGGACAATATTCTCAATACCTCACAAATACCGAGATGGGTTTAGAGTTGAACTAGAAAATTTCTCATTATACCGACTGAGAATAGTTGGTAGTCTATAATTGAAACAAGCCACTATCAGGAGTGAATGAATTACTCCATATCTTCGATATATTAAAACCCATAATGAGATTTCAGATACGTTCGTATCTTTGCTGATTCCAACCATCCCTTATCAAGTCTGTCAATGATCTTATCAATATCAGTAACTGCCTGCAATATGGTCTCCGTATACCGCCCTTCCTCAACATCACATGCTGCAGTAATTATCGCAAGAGGATTTCTGATCTCATCATTCAGTATCGCCATATGTTCAATATTTTTGGAGATCTGAGTGAAAGACTTCACCCGCTCTTTCTCTGATTGTTTTCTCTCCGTGATATCATGGATGACTCCTTCGATCCCGATCCGGTTCCCCTCCTCATCCTTTATCGATTCGGCAATAACATGAACCCATCTGACGGTTTCGTCCGTTTTGATAACCCGGTGCTCAAGATCTCCTTTCCCCCCATCTTCAAGGATAACCCGAAATGCCTCGGTAACAAGGTTGCGGTCATCAGGGTGAATGTACTTGAAAAAATCTTCCCTGCTCCCGGTCCATGTTTCGAGATCAATCCCAAATATCCGAAACACTTCATCTGAAAGAGTGATGGATCCCGATCGGGTGTCATAGATCAGGTTTCCAAATTTGGCGACATACTGTGCTTTGCGGAGCCGTTTTTCACTGACTAACATGGCCTTTTCGGTTCTGCGGGTATGGAGGAGTTCCCAGGCGGTATGTGCCAGGGTGGTCAGGGCTTTTTCATCCTCTTCATCATATGGTTGTTCTTTATTCGCCCCTGCAATTACTGCGACGGCATGATCGCCGATCACTACGGGAACCGAGATCATCCTGATGATGGGAATATGGCCTTGCGGGAGGAATTTCATGCCTGATCTAAGGGTTTCATAATCATTGATGATGATGGGTCTCTTCTGCCGTACTGAATCAGCCCACACTCCTGCATCGGGGATTGGGAATTCCAGAGGTACTGTTTGCACAGCAGACGACATTATCGCCTCCCGGGACCAGGCGTGCCCGTACATTGTCTGCTCATCATCACTGATGAGACCGATGAACCCGATACTACTCTGAACCACCTTCAGACTCTCCTCAAGAACGTACTCCATAAATGCCGTATCGTTCAGATAGATATGCTGATAGAGCCCGAGAAGTGAGAGAATTCTTTGTGAATTGAGATCTGATCTCAGAGCCAACTCATGTTGCACTGATATATCTATTATCGCAAGCCGGATTTGAGAAGAACCATCCGGTAATATAACTCGGATCCCCTCTATCCGGGAGAAGAATGATGTACCATCTGGTCTGATCAGGTGAACCTGACAGGCTACCTGTTCATGCTGATCAAGAACCTCAATAAAAAACCGATCCACCTGATCCAGGTCTCCCGGTGAGACAAACTTTCGAAACCGGGTATGAATCAGGTGTATCCTGACTACTCCGAGCAGGGTGGCTCCGGTAAGGTTAACCTCTGAGATCAGGCCCTCATTAGTCAGAGTAATGTATCCTACCGGAGCGAAGTCATAGAGATCGATATATCGGTTCCGTGAATGTTCGAGATCCTGTTGCACTTTTTTCAAATTTTCATTCTGGATCTCAAGTTCTATCTGATGCACCCGAAGTTCATGAATAATCTCGCACGGTGTTTTCCCTGTTAGATCTCCAGAGTCCGTATCAAATTCGGCCAGACGACTCT
>JAZDKH010000083.1:0-7347 GCA_043803325.1 Methanobacteriota archaeon
TGGTATACCTGAAAGGAGAACCTACCCCCCGCTCACTTACTTCAATTGGAGATGGCTTCACGGCCCTTATTGAGATCCTTGCGATGAATACTCTGGTACAAGATGGGGTAATAATCATGGAGGAGCCTGAAAATAACCTCCATCCTGGATTTATTGACATCTTCTCTGAACAAATTCTCAAAGACACCAGTAATAATCAGTATTTCATCTCCACTCATAGCGATGATCTCATAGAAACAATTCATCAGCGGGCTAAATACCTGGATAACCTGAGCGAAATCAGATTAATTATTCTCCATAAACATATGCATCTCTCATACCCGGTCGCTGAAGAGATGAGTGGAGAGGAAGCCCTGGATGAAATAGAAACGATTCATTCAGACCTTCGGGGGCTTTGATGGCGGTGTACCTCCTGAGTGAAGATATTATCAGAGCATCCGTGACTGATAACTGGTTTGGTACATCTGATTGGTATAGAGATTTACTCCGAATATTAGATACTCCTGATTTTACACGAACCTTATGACAACTGCAACAGAATACCTCATCAACCAGATTACCCATCACATCCACGAGCACCACCTCGTGGTCTTCTTTGACCCTGAAAAACAATATGCCCGGATTATTCGAAACTCTAAACCTTCCCGGAGTAAAAGCGGTCAGGAGAACCGTTTCAGGAATGATGAAAATCCTCTATCCACATGGGGAATATACCCGTGAAGAGCTCGCAGAAGTTCTAGAACTCTCGCTCGAGTGCCGAAGACGAGTGAAAGAACAACTCAAGAAGATGGGGTCATTCGAATATTATCAGACGTCCGTACATAAACAACGAAACCAGGGAAGAAATATTCGTCGGGGTTCCCGAAGAGGGTTGCCGGGCCCTTATATCTCCTGATCCCCTCGCTCCCGGATCAATATATTGTGCATCGGTAGACGGTGAGGGGAAAGTCGGTCTGTGCCGGATAGAAGTCGGGATAAGTGCTGGCGGAACCGGGAAACTGAAGTTCAGAGGAGGTATTGCTGGGAGTATGAAAGAGTCTATTCAACGGGCATTTTCATATATCGAGAGTCATAAGGTCACGATGGGAATTGGACAGGAGTTTGATACCTCTGATTTCCATGTTGAAGCTATCGATCTGCTCAGTAATCGTATTCCGGCTGACTCAGGAGTTGCGTTTATCACTGCTGTTTATTCAGCGATCCGATCTCATCCGGCCCGGCCAGGGGTTGTCATTTTAGGGGATATCAGTATCCAGGGGAATATCAAACCATTATCTTCTCTGATAGAGGTACTGCAGAATACGATGGATAACGGGGGAAATCCGCTATTATTCCGGTGGAGAATAAGCGGATGTTCCTTGAGGTATCCGGGGATATTCTCGAACAGGTTGACCCAATCTTTTATGGGGATCCAATAACGGCAGCGATGAAGGCATTAGGACTCCACTAATTCCAGATTCACGAGTCAGGTCTGCCCTTTATTAATCCCCTTTATACCACTATGGTAGTAATTTTGGGAGGCATTTTCTCTTTCGAAAGTTCTTCAATACTCCAATCAGCAACATTGCGTATCTCCTCATCGACGTCTCTGGTGAATGGAGTGATTATCGGAATCAGGGTACGATCCCCGACATTCACCAGAATATTTAACACCCCGATGATAACCTCCTTTTTTCCGCAGTCAAGATATGCGATCATCTCTGAGATCGGTTTCGATTCCATTTCCGTTAAAGAATCGTATACCGCATCCCATACCTCTTCCCGGGAATCCTCAAAGAACGGAACTATTGCTGCTATCCCCTTCTCCCGGTTTACCTCGGGTAGAATAGTAATTGCGGCAATTTGCAGATCAATTGATGGATCGCGGAGAAGCGGGAGAACCTTATCGTAACTGGGAGAACCGATGGCAATTAGCGCCTGCACTGCCTCGCTTCGGACATCATTATCAGGATCGGCAAGTGCTTGAACGAGAGCAGGGACCGCCCGTTTATCTGAGATCTCCCCAAGTATTGAGGCTATTTTTGATCGGATTACCGGGTTTGTGTCTGACATTCCCTTGCAGAGTAGCGGAACACCAGTTTTTCCGATCTCCTGAAGAGCTGATTCAGCAGCATATTGCAGGACATAACCATAATCAATATCCCCCTCATCGTCATCATTATCATCATCGGCGTCCGCAGTTTCATCTGCACCAGCAAGCAGGGGGATCAGAACCGGTACTGAATCTTTTCCAAACAGAGCAAAGACCTCAGGGAGCTCATACCTGATTGTATCCCCCTCAAAAACTCTGCTCTCTATTGCTTCCAGAATATATGGAATAGCCTTTTTCCCTGTTCGTTTCAAGAGGACTTTCGCATCATCAACAAGATCAGGAAAAGGGCAGTCCAGATTCCGGATAGACTTTTTTATCCGGTATTCTTCCGGGGTTTTCCAGGTAAATGATTCGAGACTGATAATTGCCGGGTTGTTCACCATAGTATCTGAGTACTGAATATCTCTAGGAGGTCAGCTCACAAAGTATAACCACGTTAAGATGGACCAAGGTTTCATACCGCTTATCCCTGACGCAATCTGAACTCAATCTTCGCCTTCAATCGCTTCCCAGGCTGATTATTTGGATACAGATCCAGCCCTCTGATACTTGCTGATAATGCCTTCTCATACCATCCGAGTTCATAGCACGCGTCACTGACCGCAAACCAGGCATCAGCATCATCAGGTTTCATCTCCAGATACTGACGGTATATTGTATCAGCCTCTTCAAATTCCCCGGCAGCAAAGAGCATCTCAGCATACTGCTCCAAACAGTCAGGATCTTCCGGCAGATAGGAAAGAGCATTACAGAACGCTTCTTTGGATTCTGCATATTTTCCGACCCTGAAATACACCGCACCAAGATTATACCAGGCATCACCAAAAGCAGGATTGATCTCAAGAGCTTTCAGATACGCAGAACATGCCTCATCATCCTTCCCCAGTTCACCATTTACCCACCCCAGATCCAGCCACACCACCTCATTGTCAGGAAACTCAGCAGACAATGCTGAAAAGCAATCATATGCCTCAGAAAAATCTTCCATCTCACCAAGAATCCATCCCTGCAGAATAAGATTCTCAACAGTACGGTTAATCTCAATACGGTGCTCATTCAGACTGAGTGCTTCATCATACTCATCATTATCAGTCAGATAATCTATGTACATGGACAGAGCAGTATAGTTATCAGGATCCAGCTCAAGTGCCCTCGAATACGCAGATATGGTATCATCATAGAGATCGCTTTCCTGACATACCCCACCAAGCAGGGTCCATCCTTCAGGATCATCAGGGAACCGGGTCACAAACAGATTTGCAAGCAGAAGGGCGGCATCCGAATAATCCTGATTAAAAGCCGTCAGGGCAAGATTGTAGAGAAATCCGGGATCATCAGGATCATCAGGGAACTGTCTCACAGTCTTATATGCTTCGTCCTCTCTCCCGGTCTGAATCAGGAGAGAGAGTTTTCGCACCAGTTGAAGATCACTCAGCCCCTCTATCTGTTCAATATGACCCAATGTTTCCAGTGACTGTTCCAAATCCCCTGCAGCTATCAATATTTCTGAGTATAAATTAAGGAGGGCTGGGTTTTCATTATTCTCTGATAGTGCATCTTTAATGACCAGTTGAGCCTCTCCAATCTTCTGCTGAGATAGAAGAACCTGACCAAGAATAGGAGCTACATCCCTTCGGGTATGAAACTTTTTCGGAATGACCAGCAAGGCTGCTTCAGCTTCCTGGAATCTCCGGATCTGAAATAGAAGGTAGGCCTTTGCTAGGTGAGATCTCACAGGATCAGGATCCAACTTGATATTTTTATCGAGTAAAGTCATTCCAGCTTCAGATTCGCCAAGCCGGAACAGGCATATTGCCTTGATCTCAAGAACCTGAACAGTATCCCCATATCGGGTGAGAATTTTTTCACACTCAGTCAGACATTCCTGATTTGCATTATTCTCACACAGCAGTTGCAGATAGGTTAAATGGTACTGCAAATCATCAGGATTTAATTTACAAGCCCGGGATATCGCATCAAGAGCTCCTTCAATATCCCCAACCTCACGCCTGCCCTTCCCATACAGAAACAAGGCATGATGATCGTCAGGATGATCTCGTATCAGTTTTTCAAAATTCTGATGACCTGCATCCCCTAACCCGGTTGAAAAGTGCAGAATATTGATACAAGACCTGGCTTTCTCGTTGTATGGGTCTATAGCAAGAATAGACTGATAACATTCTAAAGCTTCCTGAACCCTTAACAAAGATATGAGAGCCGACCCTTTCACAAACAGGGCAGAAACCGACTGCTCATCAAGAGCGATTGCCTTATCTGCAAATTCAAGAGCATGGCGTGGATCATCATGATCCATACAAAGGTTTGCTTTCCTGAGAAACGTTTCAGCCGCCTCCTTACCTGGTTTTTGTTTTTTATTCCAAGTGGGGACCAGTCGTTTTGCCATCTGATAAGATAATCAGAGTCAATGCATAATATGTTATGCAGAACAGAAATACCTAATATAATGAGTTTAAATGCTCCGTATGCAGAAATTATACCTTCCCGGTGCCAAAGCCAAAAATAGTTCCCTCTTTGATCCGATAATGTAGAGAAGGATAGTGAAAAGCTCCCGGCAATCAGACCTCGGAAAAATATGATACCACATTTACAGACCGGAATCGGATGCGATATCGAAGATATAGACAGATTCTCCCTAGACAGGACGAAAGATACCAGATTTCTCAAACGGGTATTCACCGAGTCTGAACTTGATTACTGCTTCTCATTTCAGCACCCTGCCTCTCATCTCGCGGCACGATTCTGCGCTAAAGAAGCAATTGTAAAGGCACTTTGTTCATTCGGAAGGGATCCTGTAAATTATGCACAGATAGAAATTGGGAATCATCCATCCGGAGTTCCTTTCGCCACTATTCAGCCAAAGACCGAGAGCAATGCCGATCAGGGATATGAAATTCAACTAAGCTTGTCGCATTGTAAGACAACTGCTATGGCAGTTGCAATCATATACGGTGCACCTCCCCGGGAATCCCCGAATGATTTTTCTGAAGAATAACCTGGAATTTCTACGAGTTCCATGGGTACATCATACAATCCACAATGAGAAACATAAACCGATATGTTAAAGTTGATTAAAAGATAATTAGGGGCCGGGATGGATGAGACACCGCTGTTTACGATAGATCATGGAACTCGAAACAGGATTTTTTTCTCGCTCTACTCTGCAGTCCTAACCACCATGGTCGGGGTCGGAATCGTCATTCCCCTTCTCCCTAAATATGTGAGCAATCTGGGAGCTTCAGGTATCTGGATCGGAGCAATTTTCTCTGCATTCGCATTATCAAGAGCGATTTTTCTACCCGTGTTCGGAAAACTCTCTGACCGGCACGGTCGAAGACGACTCATTCTCATCGGTCTATGCACCTACTCACTTATATCTGTAATATATATTCTTGCAGGAACGGTGCTTGAGATCACGGTCCTGCGGTTTCTTCACGGGATAGCATCAGCAATGGTGCTTCCAATTGCAATCGCATATATCGGAGATATCGCTCCGGTAGGCGAAGAAGGACGATTTGTAGGATCATTTACAAGTTCGATCACACTTGGGTTGAGTCTTGGTCCTCTGATCGGCGGAGTCATATCAGATCTTTTGAACATGAATGCAGTCTTCCTCTCAATGACTGCCCTTTCATTGCTGGCTTTCATAACCTGCCTGCTTTTTCTTCCGGATATTCCACTAAAACCGGTGATCAAAACCCCAATCAGATCCATTATCCAATATAAACCACTCAGAGGACCAATCCTGTATCAGATGATGTATGCCTTTGCAAACGGCACTTTTATGGTTTTTGTCCCGATCATCGCGATCAACGTAGGAAACCTCTCCGCCTCAGAGGTAGGGATGGTCATCCTGGTTTCGATCCTCTCTACCACGGTGTTTAATCAAATTTTCAGCAGATTTGCAGATCTCTTTGGACGATATTACCTGATAG
The DNA here is from genome assembly GCA_043803325.1 of Methanobacteriota archaeon. Classification (GTDB taxonomy): domain Archaea; phylum Halobacteriota; class Methanomicrobia; order Methanomicrobiales; family Methanospirillaceae; genus Methanospirillum. Next base: position 6,046 of record JAZDKH010000083.1, read on the forward strand.
CACTTGGTGCCGGTTTGATCGGGGGTTCCCTCCTTATTATCCCCGAATTCCACGGATTATTCGCCTATCTTATCTGTGCTCTCCTGATGGGTGTCGGACGTGGGCTTTCGCTCCCTGCCATGTATGCACTGGTGACGGTAGCCGGGCGGGATGTTGGCCAGGGAAGTGCCTCAGGGGTGGTCAACACCACCCTTGCTGTCGGACTCATTATCTCTCCTCTAATATCAGGGAGCATTATGGATATCGACGGGATATCGACGGTTTTCTATCTTTCAGGGGCAATTAGTATCATCTGCATGATAGTTTTTTTGCAGATGGGAAAAACCGCAACCGAGCCTCTATGACTCGGAGATCATAATATTATTTGAGCGAATTAACGAGCGAGTGATAATACTCCGGTTTTCGGGTGATATGGAGTTGATACCACGCCTCGAGAGTTGCCTCCCGCATCACATTGAGTTGTATAAATATATGTTTTGCAAAATCAACCGGAGCGAGACCCGTCGCGGTGATAAGATTTCCATCAGTGACTGCAGATCCGTCAATATAATGTGAACCACCTGAATACCCGGGACAAAACATAGTGAGAGCCTGCAGATTGTTACTCGTATGTTTTCGATGGTTGAGCAGACCGGCCTCGGCAAGTCCCATCGTCGCCCCACAGATGGCAGCAATCACTATATCAGCCTCAAGAAGTTGACTCACTTTTTCCAGGATCTGACCCTGCACGGGATCAAGCCAGGTATCTGCCCCTGGCAGAATAAGCAGAGTATCAGGTCCGGGCCTAATGTCAGTTACCAGAATGTCAGGTGTGAGATGGAGACCTCCCATGGTCTTGATTGGGTTGAGGGAATGCCCACAGAGAATGAGGTTGTACCGCTCAGTCGGATCTTTGAAATAACGACCAGAACCGAGTTCAGAGAGAACATAGCCCGTCTCCCAGTCAGCCATGGTATCAAGGATATAATGGTATAATATGCGAGTCATAATTCAACGTTTTCCCTTAAGCAGGGATATTAATTTGTATTACCAGATATTCAATACCACTTTGTAAAGATCATAAATAAAATTTTTATGGCAATAAGAAAAACGATGAATATCAACCAATTTAGGTAACATTATTACATACCTGGTGGAAGCAGAGTGCATATGCGACGATTAATAGAACATACTTGCATCGCCCCGATTTTTCGATATCATTGTACGGATTGTATCTGAATTTAGTATAAAAATTAAAGACTGAAAAAGCAATATTTACAAAAATTAATCAAAATTCGGTTAGCATATATGCGTTGGATATCA
>JAZDKH010000084.1:0-2434 GCA_043803325.1 Methanobacteriota archaeon
CAAGGATCAGGATCAAGACCCAGAAGAGACGGAATTTATTACGGTAAAGTTTCCAGCCGGGGAACGGGTACTCGAGCAGCATACTATGAAAGTTAGTTCATCATCGGCGACTGGTAATGAGATTGTTCTGATATTTAAGGATGTAACACAGCGCGTCAAAGCTCTTCAAGAAGCAGACGAGATGCGAGCCAGACTCCTTCATGATTATGGTGAACGGGTTAAGGAACAGAAACTCTTTTATTCAACTGCTTCACTTGTTCAGGACGACTCATTAGATATGGATGATGTCTTTACCAGGGTTGCAGAATTGATTCCTCCCGGCTGGCAGTACCCTGAGATAACTGCTGCCTGTATCAGGTATGGGGTGCACGAATATGCTACTGGCAATTACCGTGATACTCCCTGGAAACAGGAAGTAATTATATCAACGAAGAGTGGTTCTTCCGGACATATTGAAGTTATATATTTAGAGGAAAAACCGTTCGAACATGAAGGTCCTTTTCTTCTAGAAGAGAGAAATTTAATCAATTCTCTCGCCGAGATGCTTAAAACATACATTGACCGAAAAGAGGGTGAGATTGTACTTGCCAGGAAAATGCATGATCTTGGAGAACGGGTAAAAGAGCAGAAATTATTCTACTCAACTGCATCTCTCATTCAGGATGATTCTCTGGAGATGGGTGATGTCTTTACGAGAGTTGCAGAATTGATTCCTCCTGGCTGGCAGTACCCTGAGATAACTGCAGCCTGCATCAGGTACGGGGTGCACGAATATGCTACTGACAATTACCGTGATACTCCCTGGAAACAGGAAGTAATTATATCAACGAAGAATGGTTCTTCCGGGCATATTGAAGTTGTATACTTAGAGGAAAAACCGTTCGAACATGAAGGTCCTTTTCTTCTAGAAGAGAGAAATTTAATCAATTCTCTCGCTGAGATGCTCAAAACATACATTGACCGAAAGGAGGGTGAGATTGTACTTGCCAGGAAAATGCATGATCTTGGAGAACGAGTAAAAGAACAGACATTATTTTACACTACTGCTTCGCTCATTCAGGATGATGCCCTAAGTATTTATGAAGTATTATCACAGATTGCAGAAATAATTCCACCTGGATGGCAATACCCAGAGATTACCGCTGCCCGTCTGACATATGGATCATATCAATCTGCAACACGCAATTATCGGGATACTCCCTGGAAGCAAATGGTTCAATTGGAAGTTAAAAGTGGGATACCTGGGTATATTGAGGTGGTATATCTTGAAGAGAAGCCTCTCGACCATGAAGGTCCATTTCTCCTGGAAGAGAGGAATTTGATCAATTCTCTATCTGAGATGATAAATACCTACATAGACCGAAAGGAAAGTGAGGCAGAACTAGCTCATACATTGCAGGAGATTAAGGAGCTTGAACATCTTAATAATACTATAGTCCAGCAGCTCCCGATGCCGGTGCTTCTTATCGATAAAAATCTGAAGATTCTCCTGACAAATGATGAGTATCTCAAGTATACCGGATACCAGAGAGAGCAGGTTCTTGAGATGAGTCCGATGGATCTCAAAGTCCGTGATCACTCAGGAAAAGGGCTTAAAGAACTTATATCTTCCCAGAAAGGAACATATGGAGAACTCGTTATCGATTTTCCAATCGGTGAAAAAACGTTCGAACAATATGGTATTCCCATATTTAATATATCCGGTATTCTAGAAAATTATTTGATTGTATATAATGATATTACAACAAGAAAAGATAAAGAACAAGAAGTTACCAGGCTTCTCACTGAATCCAGAGCTTTATCAGATATTCTCTCCCAGAGTGCTCTAGATCTTGAAGGAGGGATGACCAGAATGGCAGAGGGAGATATCAGTTATCGAGCTGTTATAGAACAGAATGACCCGCTTATTCACATTAAAGAAGATTATAACAGTGCTTTGAACACGGTCTCAAACCTCATTGATAAATTGAACCTCTCGATTAATGGTCTTACCGCAAATACCCAGCATATGCTATTAAATACTGATTCGATCTCTAGATCAATGAACGAAGGGGTTGAACGAGTTAGAGCTTCAACACAAGGAGCACAAACTCAGCTCAACGAAACGCTCCAAATCTCACAAGAGGTCATGAACCTCTCCTCTTCTATTGAAGAAAATGTCAATATTGTTCAGGACCTTATGAAACAGGCTTTAGGAGCATCAGATCAGGGAAATCAAGCAAAAAAACTTGGGGGATTTGCCAGTGAAAAGATGGAGTCAGTGGAGAAGATCAGTGAGACAAATATGGATCAGATCACTCAACTGAATGGCCATATGATGGAGATTAATAAGATTGTCAGAATGATCTCTGATATTTCCAGCCAGACAAATTTCCTTGCATTAAATGCAGCGATAGAGGCTGCACGAGCCGGAGACCATGGAAGGGGTTTTGCG
>JAZDKH010000085.1:0-3526 GCA_043803325.1 Methanobacteriota archaeon
CAGAAAATATTGCCCGGGAGAATGAACGGCGGTTTCGTAAGACTCTTGATCAGATAAACATGGTCGCTTTCCATCTCTCGGAAGATGGGGCAGTCCAATATTGCAATAATTATCTGCTCAATCTTACCGGATGGACCCATGAAGAATTTATTGGAAAAAATTTTTTTGATCTTGCGGTTCCTCCCCATCTTCGTGAGATAAAGAGACGCCGTTATCGGGATGCAATTAATAAGCAGAGTATCTCTCAGCATGAAGAGATGGCGATCCTTCTTCGGTCAGGTGAAATACGGGATCTTGACATTATTAATACTGATCTCTGGGATGAAAAAGGAAGGTTTCTTGGCTATATGTGCATCGGTGAAGATGTCACCGACCGTAAACGGACACAAATAGAGATAGAAACCTGGAAGCGCCGGTATGAACTCTTGACTTCTCTTTCCAGACAGGCCGCGTATGAATATGACATTACATCGGATTCGATCATCTGGAGCGATACGATTGATACTGTTCTTGGCTATACCCCTGGTGAAATGGCAGCAGGGGGGAAAACACACTGGTTCAGTCTTGTTCATCCTGATGATCTTGAGAAGGTGACTGGGCCCATCCTGGATGCACTTGAAAAATCGGGTGATATCGATGTAATCTGCAGGTATAGGCATAAATTGGGCCATTATCTCTGGCTCTCTGTCCGTGGGTACCCGGATAGCCCCTCAGGTTTGTCGTCAAGGATTATCGGTACGATCACCGATATTACTCCCGAGAAAGAGGCTGAAATTGCACTCTATGAGAGTGAGGAACGATTCAGGACATATCTGGAGAATGCCCCGTATGGTATTTTCATCAGCGATCGGGATGGCACCTGCCGGTATGTGAATCCAGCAGGAGCGATGCTGACCGGATATTTGGCTGATGAACTGATCGGCATGAATATTATGGACCTTTCACATCCCGAGCAAAAAAACCTCCAAGAGATATATTTCAGTGAACTGCTTGAACACGGGCATATTAAAAAGACCATCTGCCTTAAAGGAAACAATACAGAAGTTTCAGTCGAACTGGATGCGTTGCTCCTGCCTGGGGGTGAAGTGTTAGGCTTTTGTCAGGATATTACTGAGAAATTACATGCTGAAGCGAAATTTCAGGAAATATCAAAAAAACTCCATCTTCTTCAGTCAATCACCCGTCATGACGTCATGAATGTTGTCACCTCAATCCGGGCATATACCTACCTGCTCAATGATTCACAGGATTCCTGTGTCATACGTGAATTTTTTGATACAATTACCAGACTTCTGAAGAAAATTGAAGAACTGTTCATCTTCTCAAAACACTATGAACAGATCGCGGTTAACCACCCTTCCTGGAATGATGTGAACCATCTCATCTCCCGCATTAATACGACCGGGGTTGCCATCATAAACAACATTCCTGAAAATCTTACTATTTATGCAGATCCAATGCTGGATCATGTCTTTTCAAATCTCTACCATAACTCATGTAATCATGGCGGTTCGATATCCACCATCTCGTGCTCCCTGCGTACTGATGAAACCGGGATTCGGATCATCTGGGAGGATGACGGGGTCGGCATTCTAGAGGATGAAAAAGAGAGGATATTTGATCTGGGGTATGGGAAAAATACCGGATATGGCCTCTATCTCATATCAGAGATCCTGGGTATTACCGGAATTTCCATTAGGGAGACCGGAAAGTTTGGGAATGGGGCACGGTTTGAGATAATCGTTCCGAAAGGCCTGTACCGGTTCGGGCTGGATAATGACAGATTTGATCTTCCAGAGCCTGTCTGCAGATCAGATAGGATATCCTGACTAATCCCTGTCCATCCCATGGATGCAAAAATCGTGATGATTCTCCGGAATTCAGAATGAAACAACATGGTGGACGCCAGGAGATAATCAATGTATGATACCCGGGGATCCTGCCCTACGAATCGATGCAATTTTATGATTCTGCAACGATTACTCGATACCACATGAAAGCAAGGTCTTTATGATAAGTGTAAATGCGAATGCCCTGCCAGTCGTGCATGATCTGATGCGGAACGCGGAGATCCTGGGCATAAAAGTCTATACCCTTGATAACGGGGCAACAGTTATTGATTGTGGCGTAATGGAACATGGATGTCATGAGGCAGGCCTGCATTTTCTGAAGGTTTGTGCCGGAGGACTCATCGAACCTGCCATCGTTCACCAGCCGATAGCGGGACAGGTCTTTTCCTTTGTTCATCTCACCGTTAAACACCCAATTATTGCCTGCCTTGGATCTCAGAAAGCAGGCTGGGTCATTAGGAGGAACAATTTTTTTGCAATGGGATCAGGTCCTGCCCGGGCACTTGCATTAAAACCGAAAGGAACATACCAGGCCATTCATTACCAGGACACCTCTGATATTGCGATAATAGCACTGGAAGCCGGGGTGCTTCCCGATGATGAAATTTGTGCATATATTGCAGAAAAATGTGGGGTTACCCCTTCAAATCTCTTTGCGCTTGTAGCATCAACCCGGAGCATTGTTGGTTCTATCCAGATATCTGGTAGAATCGTGACCATGGCGATGCATAAACTTGAGGATATGGGATATGATCTTACCAACATCGTCAATGCGGCAGGTCGTTCGCCTATCGCTCCAGTGAAGAAGACGTTTCAGCAGGCAATGGGGGTCACTAATGACTGCAACATCTATTATGGTTCAGTCATCATCTCAACAAAACTCTATTCTGATGAGTTTTCAAAGATAACTTCTGACAATTCAGAGATGTACGGGAGACAGTTCTATGAACTCTTCAGGAATGCAAACTACAACTTTGTAAAAATCGGATCCTATCTGGGTTTTTCTCCAGCAGAACTGACAGTTAATGATTGTACAACCGGAAACATGTATCATTTTGGCAGGTTGAACGAGGAGGTTCTCCTCGAATCATTTCATGCTGTTGATGAATAGAGTTATACCGGGCGTGGTTCTTCTTTATATCGCTTTTTTGCCATATTTACGTATGAAGTCATCTGCACTGCCCCTACGATACAGGCCTTGGCACATTTGCCACACCCTATACAGGTATCAGGATTGGTTACCCAGGCCTTCGGTATTTTTTGTCCCTCCTTATCAAGGAGTTCGATAGAACCGGTCGGACATGCAGGAATACAGTCTCCACAGCCTTCACAGGCAAAGGGTTCAAACCAGGGGAATTTTTTCGGGTTCTTCCCGATATCTTCTTCTCCCATTACTTCTGATAGTTTTAAAAAAGAGTGTATTAAATCTGTCTATTTTCCCGGTATGTCGGTCCATCGTGCCTTCTCCCAGGTATGGACCTCATCAGGTGACATGATATCAAGCCGCTGTCCTGCCTCTGCCCCGGGCTTCGTACAATAGAGCTCGGAGAGGTCAACGACCAGAACTGCATCGGTAACCACCTCTTGTGCCTGGGCTTTTATCGCTTCAAATGCCGGGCCGGATCTGATGATCACCCCTTTTCCTTTGAATTGAAACGCTGCCCTGATTCCCCCCT
>JAZDKH010000086.1:0-6564 GCA_043803325.1 Methanobacteriota archaeon
CCCTGGCTGGTTGAATTAGTAGTTCCGATGGAAAACGTCTCTGCTGAAGCAACCGCCCTTGCTTCCCGCATGGTTCTACTCGGAATCATTTTGGTTCTTATTGGACTCGGCCTCCTCTGGTTCACTTCAAATAGGATCGCAGACCCAATCGTAAAATTAACTGCAGTGGCTCAAAAGATCGAAAAAGGGGATTTTAGTCAGGAGATACATGTTTATGAAGGTGATGAGGTGGGTCAACTCGCAGATGCCATCAGGCATATGCAATCAAGTCTGCGGGCAAAGGCATTAGTGGTCAGTAAGTTCACCGAGATTGCCAATAAGATAAGCCTTGGTGATTTCTCAACAAAAATTGATATTCACACTGGCGATGATCTTGATGTTCTGATAGAGGCATTCACCCGTATGATCAATGCTTTCAAAATGATGGCCACGATGACGAAAGAATTCATGGGTGAGGAGGAGGAGAAAGAAAATGAGCCTTGATGCTGACATCATCACAATTCTTTCCAAGAGTATCGGTCCTTCAGCACCAATCTTCTTTAAACACGTCTGTTTGAAGATGAAAAAAACTCCTGCTGAATTGACTAACGCAGATCTTGATACCTTGATAGATCAGGTTTATGAAGGCGTGAAAAAGACCTTGGGAGATGATACTGCCCAGAAGATAAAAGACAATCTCAATGAGCTAAAATAAAGGCCCAATAATAGTATCATGCCTGTTTCCTGGCAATCCTTATGTGAATTATATCAGCCCGGGTCATGGTGCCTGTCCCTCTGTGGGTTTCTGTTCCCTTGGTTTAGGGATGGTAAACGTAAACTTGGTGCCTTCTGTCCGGTCGATAACAGCAGTGGCATTCAGTTGATCGGTGAACATGTTTACCAGCCTGAGTCCCATTGAATCCTGGTTTTCCAGGGTAATCCCTTCCGGTATTCCTCCCCCATTGTCTGCCACGGTAATAATCAGGGTCTCTGAATCCTCAGTAGCGGTGAGGGATAAAATACCGCCTGTTTTTTCGGAAAAAGCATACTTCAGGCTGTTAATAATCAGTTCGTTGCTGATAAGTCCGACCGGGATTGCGATATTGATATCCACGTATATGTCTCTGATACCGATATCGAATCTGATACCCCGAAGTCCGTCCTCATACGAATGGAAAAGCCCCGTTCCGAGTGCCTTGAGGTAGTTCCCCAGATCGATCCGGGATATATCTTTTCCCTTGTAGAGGTGCTCATGGACGAGCGCCATGGATCGTACCCGGTTCTGGCAGTCTTTTAAGGTTTCGATAGTATCGGGATCATCCATCCTCCGGATCTGGAGGTTTAAGAGGCTTATAATAATCTGGAGATTATTTTTAACCCGATGGTGGATCTCCCTGAGCAGCGTCTCTTTTTCAGCGAGAGAGGCGCTAATCTGCTGTGACATTTTTTTACGGTCGGTGATGTCCAGGATAAAACTGATCCATGATAAGGGGTTCTCTTCTAAAAGGGCAGCCCCGACCAGGACAGATACTCGTGAATCATCCTTGCGGTAGTACTCCTTTTCGAATGGGGTACAACTTCCGTGAGATTGTAACTCCTCAAATTCTTTTAGATCAGCTAAAGCCCACTCAGGGGGGGTCCTCTTTTCCCACTTAATTAGCCCTTGCTTAAGATCTTCCCGTGAATACCCGATCATTGAGAGGAATGTATCATTTGCATCCGTTAATTTCTCCATATTCGCAAAGGCAATCCCGATTAGGTCTGATTCATACAGGCGCCTGAACTGCTTCTCACTTTTCTCAAGTGCAGTATATGCTTCATTGGTCACATCGACCTGAACGTGCAATTCCTCTTCAGATGCGGTTAATTCTTCGTTGATTGCCAGGAGTTGATCGTTTACCTGCTGAAGTTCTATCGTCCGTTCCTCAACGCGACGTTCAAGATCCTGGTTTAATGTCTTGATCTCCCGTTCGGCTTGCTTTTCTTTAGTGATGTCGCGGAAGTACCATACCCGCCCGAAGTACCTGCCATCCTTTCCATACATCGGCGCAGAAAAGCGATCAAGGATCCTCCCGTCCACAAAGAAAATCTCCTCCCGACTCTTCTCGTTCTGATGCTCGTACAGGTATGTAATGCGTGCAAGAAATTCACCGGGATTTTCCAATTTTTTCTTCACTGACAGGAGTACCTGTTCGTCCACGCGGGATGCAATAACATTGTCAGGGATGTCCCAGAGGTCAATAAACCGCTGATTATACGAGATGATTTTGCCGTGTTCATCGATAATCAGAATGCTATCAAGGGAGGTCTCCTGTTGGGTTGAAAGGATGATATTTTTAAATATTATCTCATCCTGTGCTCGTTTTCGTTCGGTGATATCCATCACAGCGGCGATTGCCCCGATGTAGGTACCCGTGTCGTCAGTGAGTGGAGCAGTTTCAAGAGATGTGTATATCCGGCTGTGGTCCTTTTTTATAAATTCAAAAGTATATTGTTCTATAATGCCTGATTTTCTGCGTTCTATGTTTTGTTTTGCAACCATTCTCCCCTGTTCATCCATGAAAGAGAACAGGGATCTGCCATGCATCTCTTCTATCGTGTACCCGAGCAGTTCTGCCATACGGCGGTTCACGAAGGTTGTATTCGCGTCCTTGTCGATCGCCCATATCCCTTCCTGAAGGGCCTCGATGAGAGTACGGTATTTCTGTTCGCTCTCCCGAAGCTGTTCAGTTACTTGTTTCCGTTCGGTGATGTCCTGAATCGTCCCCATTAGCCTGACAACCCTGTCCCCGACTGTTACTGCATGTCCTTTCGCACGGATCCAGAGATGCCTGCCTTTTGCGCTGGTAAACCGGAGCTCGAGATCATACGACTCTTGTGCTTCTATGCAACGCTGTATCGCCGTTTCAAAGAGTTTCCGGTCAGGCAGATCATAGAAGAGGATTGCCTGAGGCAGATAATAACTCTCATCTTCTGGAATCTCATGAATCCAATAGGTCTCTCTTGTCCAACGTACAAATTTTGTCTCAATATCAAGTTCCCAACCACCAACGCGGACTATCTTTCCGACATCATTGAGCAGGGTCTCGTTTTCACGGATACGAAATTCCTGCTCTGCGAGAAGATCATACTGCTGTCTGAGTTTTTCTTCAGCCGCTGTCAGCTTTTCGTAGGAGATCTGAAGATCTTCATGGGATTGCCTGAGATCTTTCGTGCGTTCTTCCACCCTCTGTTCAAGATGGTCATTGAGTTCCCGGAGTTCATTCTGAACCCGGATGAGAGATTGGTTGCGATCCATGGTAATTTCGTAGGTCGTGAGGAGAAACGCAAGAATTCCTTCCCGATCTGTGTTGATCTCATACTCCTCCCCTTCATAGGTGAACTTGAAAGGGGGACTCACTCCTTTTTGTTTTTCGGGAAGATCCTTTTCTTCGAGCAGTACACGAATCTTTTTTAAGAGAAATGGATCATCATATGGTTTTGTGACAAACATGTCAGCGCCACAGGAGAGCGCCTGTGCCACATCCCCTGCCTCGGTGAGACTTGTAAGAAGAAGCACCGGAACAGGGGCAAGAGCCGGGTTTTTACGGATCTCCCGCGTCAGGTCAAACCCATTCATCTCCGGCATCAGGATATCGCTGATCACCAGGATGGGTAGTTCTTGTTGTACTGTTTCCAATGCATTTTTCCCGTTTGCTGCCTTTTTAACGGCAAATCCGTTCTCTTCGAGTAATGCGACAAGGATCTCTGCCTGAACAGTGCTGTCCTCGACTACGAGGATGTATCCGCCGGTGGGACTTAGATTTTCCTGGGTCTTATGTGTCATAAATAATCAGATCTCCTGCCCGGATCCTGTTCTCGTACTATTTTTCATCAGGTTTCCATTCGGAAAAACAAGGTCCGTAATCATGACTGCGATCTTTGTAGGTGGCATCACATAGAGTGCCGCCCCTCGTTTAATTGCTACACCAGGCATGCCAAAAATCACTGAACTTCCTTCATCCTGAGCAAAGGTGACGGCACCGGCATTCTTCAGCTGGAGAAGTTCATCCGCCCCGTCGTCTCCCATACCCGTGAGAAGCACTGCAATCACCTGATTCCCATATACTGAATGAACCGAGCGGAACAGGTACGAGACAGAGGGGCGAAGACCATTCTCCGGAGGGGCAGGGGAGAGCCGGATTGTACGGTTGTTATCCATGCCCATATGGAGGCCTTCCGGGGCAACATACGCGTACCCGGGTTTCAAAACCTCACTATTACTTGGGATGATTACCGGAAACTCACTGGATTGTATGAGCCAGTCGACAAACCCTCCGGTAAACCCCTCGCTCATATGCTGGACAATGAGGATCGGAACCGGGAGGTTATGTGGAATCAGAGAGAGAATGGTTTCGATTGCGGCTGGACCACCGGTAGAGGCACCGATTGCAACCACACCAAATTCGTGTGAGGGCTGCCGTGACGAAACGCGTTCCGGGACAGCACTGGGACGCACAACAGAGTTCCAGCGCCGGATTACCGGTATCCCAGCCATGAGTCTGACTGTTTTTTTCAGTTCCCTGGCTGTTTGTTCATAATCTTTATGATCAATCCCGAGAGGTTTTTGCAGACAAGCAAGCGCTCCGACCTGCATTGCCTCAAAACTGACTGCTACTTCCTTCGGATCCCTGGCAGAGGTGATGATGATGATCGGGACCGGGGTAGTCTCCATGATCTTCCGGGTCGCTTCGAATCCATTCATCTTCGGCATGTTGATGTCCATGAGAACGATATCCGGTTTTTTCTCAGCAACAATACGGATCGCTTCCTCACCATCCTGTGCCGTGCCGATTATCTGAAGATTCGGATCATCGTCAAGCACGAATCGTAACAGTTCAAGGACGACTGGCGAATCATCCACAATCACCACACGGATCATTCAGTTTCACTCTCCATACGTCCAGTCCCGGTGGATGACCTTTGCTGCTTATACCCAGTCATCCGATCAGTCTCCCGATTATATCCAGCAGGTTGCTCTGGTCAAAGCTACTCTTTACAATATACGCATTTGCACCGGTATCGATCCCCCGCTCCCGGTCTTTCCGGGAAGCAAGCGCTGTCACCAGCACAACCGGCAGATCGGCCAGGTCCCGATCATGTCGGATTGCCGTTGTCAGGTCAAATCCGTTCATTCGTGGCATCTCGATATCAGAAACGACCAGGTCAATCGGATCTGTTTTGAGCACCGTCCATGCCTCCATACCGTCAACTGCTGTCTTCACCTTGTAGCCGGCTGCCTGGAGGATATTTTTTAGGAGCATCCGGGCGGTGATAGAGTCTTCCACGATTAGAAGCGTCCTTATCGCTGGTTTTTCTCCCTCGGTCAACTGCTCCATCTCACTCGGCAGACCGCCACGTGTTGCGATTTTGACGAGATCCACCACATTCAGCACAGGGATAATCTTCCCGTTCCCGGTAATTGTTGCCCCGGCAATGGTGCTTACCCGGGCAAGTTGGGGTCCAAGACTCTTCTGCGAGAGTTCCTGCTCCCTTATAATCTCGTCAACTTCGATGGCGATCCGGATACCACCGGATGCGATCACAACGGCATACCTGACCTGCGTATCTGATGGATGGTTGGAAGTGTGTGGCAGGCCTAACAGGGCAGTAAGACATATGAGCGGAATGGCTTCATTTTGGTAACGGATTGTCCGTTGGTCCTCCATCAACTGCACATCCTGCTCATCAACCCGGAGTACCTGCTCGGTGCACACAATAGGGACGATTAAGAGATGGTCCCCTGTCCGGACAATCACCCCGCGAAGGGTTGCAAGCCGGACCGGGAGTGTGATCTGCACATGGGTACCTTGTCCCGGGTTGGTCTCAATCGATACGTTACCATCGTACTGTTGAGCCCGCTCCTCAACGATGGAGAGTCCGAGTCCCCGGCCTGATAGTTCAGTGATGATGGCACTTGTGGAGAGTCCGGACCGGAAGAGGAGCCTGACAATCTCGTTCTCACCCATCCGTTCAAGTTCGGATGTCTCCATGATTCCGCGTTTTTGAGCTGCTGCTTTGACTTTTCCGATGTCTATTCCCCTGCCGTCATCTTTGATGATGAGTTTGATCCGGTTTCCGGCTATTTCGATAAGTGAAACGGTAATTATCCCTTTTACAGACTTTCCAGCACGGATCCGTACCTCGGGTTGTTCAATTCCGTGATCAACTGCGTTTCTGACAAGGTGGATGAGCGGATCCTTCATCCCTTCAAGGATGCGGCGGTCAACGAGCAGGTTTCCCCCTTCAATGACCAGCTCTGCCTCTTTTCCCATGCTGGCGGCCATCTCCTGTACAGCCAGGGGGAGGAACATGAGAACTGAGGCTGCCGGTACCAGCATCACTTCACGGACTTCGGAGAGGAGGCCATCTACCTGCCGGTTGAATGTATGGAGTTCCTGCCGGCTTGCAGCAGAACGCGATGCAATCTGTGTATCGATATCGTGAAGGATACGGATATTCTGCTGTGCAAAATCCGTTAACTTCCTGATCCGTGAGAGATCTGATGTCAGGCCGGATTCATCGATCCGGGTACTGATGGGTGTG
>JAZDKH010000087.1:0-8045 GCA_043803325.1 Methanobacteriota archaeon
CGGCGATCTGATATAATCAGGGGAGATAATTCCCGTTATAGACCCCTCATTTTCAGATCTCCTGGATTCGAAACGAACCAAGATAACAGTGGATCTCAAATCGTGCACCGTGTCCGAACTTTCCCACCTCAGTGATGGTCAGTCCGGTAATAGAGAGGATGTTACTAATCAGGTACAGTCCAAGGCCGGTATTTTTTCCATACCCCCGTTCAAAGATGAACGGTTTCTCCTCATCAGGAATACCTGCCCCGTCATCTGCCCAGATGAGCAGAAGACCATCTACACATTTTTCCATCGATATCCTGATGGAATGAACATCGCCCCCATGACGAACACTGTTATCAAGCAGGTTTTCAAAAACCTTCTCAAGCATGGGATCTGCATAGATATCCATGTCAGGAATATCTACGATAAAAGCTATTGAGGAAGGGACATGAGAAGTGGGAAGGATACCCTGTATCCGTATCCACTCAGGTTTTTTGGTTCCGAGGTTTTGATAGAGTTTTGAAAACTCTATCTGACTCGTAATAGCAGTGATGGCACCTCTCATCGGTTCAAGTAATGTGGACACCTCATCGCTCACCCCGATATCTTCGACAATATCCAGATACCCATTCAATACCGATACTTTATTTCTGATATCATGACGGGTGATACTGTTCATCAGATTTAAGCGGGAATTTACCTGAACAATGCTCTCTTCCATCTTTTTTCGATCGGTAATATCAAGTAATGAGGCTACACTGCGGGGAGTTCCAGGGATTACATCAATGGTGAGCATGATATGATGCACCTCACCATATCGGCTTATAAACCTGAACTCATAGGTAGTGAGTGCTGCCTCGTGTTTTTCCCGTCTTATCTGGTGTTGTTCTCTCATCCATTGCAGGTCATCTACCGCAACAAAATCGGCCCAGCTCTTCTTTCCCTCAATCTCCTCACAGGAATACCCTGAAAGGCGTTCAAACCGGGAATTTGCCAGAATGATGGTAGTATCTTCTGCAATAATTACCATAGCGGTACCCGTATTTTCAAAAATTGTCCGGTACCGCTCCTCACTCTCCCGCAGGGCTGTTTCTGCTCTTCTTTTCTCAGTGACGTCCCTGATGGTACCGATGGCTGCAATATTCCCATGGTACATGATTGTACTCACATTCATACTCACAAGGATATTTTTGGTTTTGTCCCGATGTATAAGATGAAAATCATACTGATCAGGAAGTGTTTCGCCACTCATTCGCCTCTTATGACGCTCCATCACGAACATGAGATCCTGCTCATCGATGAACTGGCGTATATGCTGTCCTAAAATTTCCTCTCGTGAATATCCCAGAAGGCGTGCATAGGGTTCATTAACAAATTTTATCACCATATCCTGTGCAATGAATACTCCATCCTGCATGTTTTCAACAAGGGTACGGTATTTCTCCTCACTCTCATGAAGAACATCCAATATTCGTTTCTGATCCTTACCTCTGATGGAACATTGTATATCTGCTACTCTTTGCTCAATAGCCTGTTTGACTTTATGGGCAAGTTCAGGGAACTGAGAAGAGGGATCATCCCCTTTTTGGATATAGAAATTTATACCCTCATTAATTGCCTCAATAATAACCTCCTCTCGCCCACGACCAGTGAAGCTGATGAATGGCAGATCTGCGAATTCACTCCTTACTGCTTTGAGAAATTCTATCCCACTCCTTTCAGGCATCTGAAGATCAGATATTATGGCATCATATGATGAGAGGGTACCAGAGGCAAGAACCTCATGAGATGAAGTGCAGGTGTCCACCAGGAATTCCCCGGTCTTTTCAAGAGATAATTTTGTAATGGTGAGCAGGTCTTCCTCATCATCAACATAGAGAATGTGGTACATACAGAGCCCGGTGGATCCAGTTAAGAGATCTCTGGATTATCCTATCTGTCAGGGAATATGAAATAGCTTCCCAATATGGAAATTTTCAGGGGTCAACCGAAGAAATCAAAACTTCGCCAGCCATCATGAGCGAGTCCGGTAAGGGCATCTTTGAGGGCATGGTGGATCGAAAAATTTCCCATCCGGGACACCAGGTATTCTCGGCATGACTGATCAGATTTGGCTGATTCATACGAGTATCCTCCATAATTCAGACTCAAGTTCTTCCATGGTGAAGGGCCTGCCATCATACTAAAGTATAACATCATCCGGTTTATATCCAATTTTTTTCACAAACTGGGTGAGTTGACTTGTCTCTTTTGTTTCGACCGCTACTCTGAATGATTCCTTTGGAAATGGACAGAGAACAACCGGCTGGATAACCTGGAAACTGAGTAATATGCCAATTTCATTGCAGATCCCTTTATTAGAACCCCAGTAGAGAATCGCGGTTGTTCCAGCTGGATTCCCACCGATATGCACCAGGTCAATGCACTCTATTTCGATCAGCCCGAATGATCACGTAAATCTCGCCCAGTCTACTAACGATACCTATCCCACTGCTTCCCATATCGCGATCATCTCCGGGGCTGACCGTCTCAAATATGTCCTTCAGGAGCTTAGAAAAACTTTTCAAAAGAAGGGGGTCGAATATACAGATCTCCCAAAGACCGGGAGAACGCATCTGATGGATGCAGTCCCGGTTAGGCTTGGGGATGAGTTTTTTGCCTATGCAACTGCCATTATGAGATCCAGCGAACAGATATCCCAAAGACGTGATGACCTCCTGGAGGTGGCCATCGGAGGAACTGATACCGGTAGGATTGAATACATACTCTGCATTTCGTAAGATAATCACTCCATTGCTCAGGGGGATTACGGGTCTCCCCCTCGTTCCTTCATCTGATAACATGGAAGCACTGCAGAGCAGGTCACAGATGGCAGATTTTCCTGTTCTCTGAAAAAACTTGCCCTTGAACTTTCCCGAATTGCAAATGATCTCAGGCTGATGAACTCCGGACCAACTGCAGAACTGAATGAAAACTCAATTATAGCAAACCTCCTATCTCCAAAGATTGGGTACAAAGAGGTGGCTAAATAGCCAAAGTGTCGATGGAGGACGTACATGCGATTCATGATATTGCTATTGAAATGGGATTATTAACCAAAGAAGAGGCAGATGAATTGTTTGATCTGAGAAATATATCAAAACATTCATATGCCCATTGACAGGAATACGAATCTTTTTCATCGATATTTCATACGTTATGCAAAGCCCCTTTATCTAAACTCGTACATACCCATGCTCAAATCACCCCATTGCCAACTCTGATGTAATACTATCCCCGTTGCTCCCTCTCCTGCTGCCCCCATAGCAACAAAGAGTGGCATAAAATGATCCGGATATGGATGGGCTCGCTCTGGATAAGGGGCACGTTCTTTATAATAAAGCAGACTCTCGCGATCTCCGGCAGTAACTGCATGCATCAGCCAGGAATCAAACATTTTAGCCCATTCATCTGTCTTTGCCCCCACACCAAGTGAAGTATCTGCATATCCCAAAGGATGGACTGCTCCCCCACTCCCTATGATGAGAACGCCATCATTCCGGAGTGATTGTATTGACTTGCCAAGGGCCAGATGCTCAGCCGGGTCCAGGTGGTGTTGAATCGATAGTTGAACAATGGGGATATCAGCATCAGGAAACATGAGCATCAGAGGAATCCATGCACCATGATCGAGCCCCCGATGAGAGTTAATATCACATCTGATACCTGCCTGATGGATCAGATCAACCGTTTTACCGGCCATAACAGGTGATCCAACAGCAGGATACCTGATTTGATACAGTTCTGTGGGAAACCCATAGAAATCGTAAATCGTCTCAGGCATCTTTCCCGCATTCACCGCAGCGTAGGGGGTGTTCCAGTGTGCAGAGATACAGAGCACGGCTCTGATATTCTGATATCGTGATCCAAGATGGAGAAGAAAATCTCTCGCAGGGATCGAATCCAGGGGCAGTGTAGGAACACCATGTGAGAGAAACAGAGTAGGTAATAACGGATTTGACATAGGATATTTAGAAATCCTAATGCCGTATATCGTATAATACCGCTTTGGTCCTTGAGAGTCGGCATATAAATATGCCTTCTGAGTCAGAAACAAATAAGCGGAAAGACGGGTCAGAAAACTAACTTTCCTTGCCATCCTTTAGATATGCCCGGGCCAGGGATTCGGTCTTCCAAATAATATCACTACTCCCTGATATGCCAACATCTCCGAGAAAGAGAACAGGATAGTGGACATCTGACCTATTATAATCGGCTTTGAACGTATCATATAACTGCTGATTCGGATTCTGATTGATGAGATTTAGAAACTCAATACTCATTGCAGGGTTCTTTTTTTCTAGATAATGGAGATATTCTTCCGCACCTTTACATGAACTACATCTCGAATCGTAAAAGAATTGTATCGGGAAGGGGTTGATGTATTTACCATGTATATCCGTGTTGATAACATCCTCAACCTGAACGTCGGTAATTTCAGAACCGTTGTGAAGGAAGATAAGGGCTGAAGCAGGCTGAAAACCCGTAAATGCAGAGAAAAACAGAATTGTTACAAGGAAATATCTAGATAATCCAACTGAATGATACGCTGATGATAGAATCGGCATTGTCTCCAATAATGTGATCGTACCAAGATTAATAATTACACTGGACTCTGACTATGTCTATCTCCATTTGATTTTCTGGAAATTTTACTCAATCTATATTTTTTATGCACTTATCAGGGATATGATACTAAGACTATTAACCTCATACTCGAGAAATTTGTACATGAATATTTCCAGATATCACCTCTTCCTCCTACTCCTCTGTTGTATATGTATACCTTTTTTCGCAGGATGTACTGGAGTTGAAAAGCAGAATGCTACATCGATACAAACAGACAAAGCGGCAGATACAGCGGAATTATCCTGGATGACCATACCTGTTAACGATACAGTAACCGGTAAACATACTTCAGTTGTTGAACTTGCTGCAGAGGGCAAACCTGTCATCATTCATACCTTCGCGGTCTGGTGCTCTGCCTGTTCGATGCAACTCCGCGAGACGGCAAAACTGGTTAAAAACAATCCGAATACATATACCGTACTCGGGATTGATATTGATCCCAGAGAGAATGCTGATATGGTGAAGAATCATGTTGAAAAGAACCACTTTGTGGGGATGTATGGAGCTGCTCCACCTGATATGACCCGAAGCCTGATGAAAACATTTGGAAATCAGATTGTGGCTTCTCTCCCCCAGACACTAGTAGTATGTAATAAATCTGTCACCTACATCGGTGATGGAGCATTCCCAGAGGCAAAACTAAAAGAAATCCTGACCGAAGTCTGTTAGCGAAGAGGTAACAGCCATGCCAAAAAAGGAAGCCAGGGATCAAGGAACGAGAACTCCAAGTATGACAATATAAAGTGGAGATATTACCCACCGGATACTGGCGGAAAGATCTTTATCTCGTTCCCATCCGTTACCGGAGTTAAAAGACCGTCAGTCTCCTTGATACTGACCCCATCAACGAGAATATTCACATATCGTTTGAGCTCCCCATCCTGGAAGAGGAGAGGAATAAGACCTGGAAACTGTGATGTCAGTTCATCCACAACATCCTTCACCATCGATGGATGTGAATCGATAATTAGATCTTTTGTTCCAGCAATTTCCCGGTAGTTTGCAAATAAGACAACCTTCAGACTCATAAATATCACTCAGTTTTTCCCTCAATAGAAGATACTTCTATTCTAAACATGTTCAGAGATGAGAACATGCCGGGCATGTTGGATTCCTCTGCACCGGCACCTCATGAAATTCCAGATACTCGCCATCATAGATGAGCATCCGGTTTGTCAGGAGTTTTCCTACTCCGGTCAGATACTTTATTGCTTCAGTAACCTGTAATGTCCCGATTACTCCCGGCGTTGCACCAAGGACTGGAGAGAATTCTCGCGGAGGTGATTCAGGAACCAGACACTCAAGGCAGGGCGTTTTCCCGGGCAGAATGGTCGTGAGCTGACCTTCAAGACCCCACACCGATGCATGTATGAAGGGGATGTTATGGGCAATCGCAGCCCGATTCAGAAGATAGCGTGCCTCATAATTATCCATGGCATCAATGATCAGATCCGACCCTTTCGTCAGAACGAGAACATTCCCCTCATCAATCTTCACCTGAAGCGGGGTTATTTTAATGGTGGGGTTAAGACTTTTGAGTTTGGATGCACCACTTTCAACCTTGTACTGCCCCACATTCTCATCCCAGTGGAGAATCTGACGATTGAGGTTGGAGAAGTCAACAATATCCATATCAACAAGGACGATATGACCGATACCGGCAACCGCCAGATACATGGCTACCGGACTGCCGAGACCTCCTGCTCCTGCGACGAATATCGTCGAATCTTTCAGTTTTTGCTGGCCCACGTCACCAAATCCCCTGATTCGGATTTGGCGATTGTATCGTTTTTTATCATAGTCGTTGAGTGTCATAGTACTTCCACTTTGAAGGAAAGAATGTCGATACACCCCACGGAGAGTATGACAATTATTGCCCGAATCATCGGACTTTTATGGTTCATCACCAGAATTTCTCCCATACCCCGGAAAAATCGGAAAAATATAGGTACGGGTTAGACCTTGAATCTGGACATCTCTCCAGATACCGTCTCCACACTTTGTGACACACTCTGTATTGCCTGGACGATCTGAGCAAGAGCTGCAGAAGCTTCCTCAGTTGCTGCAGATGAATCCAAAGCCTGTTTAACGGTATTATTCAGGAGAGAAGCAACCTCATTCACACTGGCGGTAATTTCCTCAACTGATGCGGCCTGTTCTTCTGTTACCGAGGCCATTTCCGTGACATTATTAGATATATCTTCAATAGATTCAGAAATGCTCGTAAATGCAGTGATTGTTTCGGCAAGTAATGCATTCCCTTCCTGAACATTCGTGACAGAACTTCCCACTGCCTCAGCAGCTTTCTGAGATTTTGTCTGAAGATTGCTGATCATATCTGCAATATTTTCAGCTGATTGACGTGATTCCTGAGCTAGAGATTTTACTTCTGCTGCAACAACAGCAAATCCCCTTCCGGCATCTCCTGCACGGGCAGCCTCTATTGCAGCATTCAGAGCGAGAAGATTGGTCTGACTTGCGATATCAGAGATCAACTTTACTATTTTCCCGATCTGATCCATCTGATTTCTGATATCGGTGACAATAGTGTCTACTTCCGATGAGGTCCGGGTGATCCCTTCCATCGCGTGTTCGGTATTTTTTGCAAGTTGGATTCCTAATTTACTTTTATTTTCAGCTGAAGAAGCCAGGCGTGCAACAGACTCACTTTTCACCGCAACGTTGGAGACCGTGGTGGCCATGTCTTCCATGGCTCGAAGAATCTGCCGTACCCCATCCTCTCCCTGCTCAGCATTTTGACTCAGCATATTGGAGTTCTGAGCAAGCATATTTGTCCCGGCAGATACTTCTTCAACACTGGCATTCACCTCTTGTGCACCGGAGGCAATATCCACAATCTGATTCTGAAACACCCGGAAAGGCCTCGTGACAATCTCCAAGATCTGGTTCACTCCATTGGAAATTTCATAAAAGTCTCCGGAATAATTCTTCTCATTTGTTCGTGCGGTGAGGTCTCCCGATTCCGCAGTCTTGATAACCTGGATAATATCATCTATTGCCTGTTTCTGAGCGGTAATATCATAATATACAGACAGAACATGCGAGATTTTTCCGGATTTATCAGTGAGAGGGATATTATATCGTTCCATGGTTTTTATTCCAGTGGAAAACTTACCGGTTGCTACCCCTTCACTCCTTATCCCAGATTTGAATGTATCAGCGACCCCGGTTCCGGTCTGACTGATATAGGTAAAGTCCCGGTAGGTTAGCCTCCCAACATCACTGGCAGTGAATCCCATCAGTTTCAGAGCAGCCGTATTCATGGACACAACTTTCAGATCAGGATCCCAGAGAAGCATCGGATAGGGGTTTTCATCGATTATTGTATTAGATCTGGTCTTCAGGATCTCAATTTCATCTAACTCTTTTTT